>DATEOV010000481.1:0-5751 GCA_035273645.1 Flavobacterium sp.
AAATTTTCCGCACCAATGCTTTCCTGTATTGATACCATCAAACAAAGGATCCATAACTCGTGCCGCTCCATCCACAATATCTAGTGGTGGCTGAAAATCCTGTTCTTCCTGTTTTCGTTTTGCCAATTCTGCGGGATCTTCATCTGTTACCCAGCCTGTATCAACGGCATTCATAAAAATTCCGTCTTTGGCAAGCGTTCCCGCAGCAGTATGCGTTAGCATATTCAATGCTGCTTTTGCCATATTGGTATGTGGATGTCTGTCTTCCTTAAAATCACGGTAAAATTTCCCTTCCATAGCAGAAACATTAATGATATGTTTTTTCCCTGTGTTATCTTTCTTCATCACTTCCGAAAGGCGATTACACAATACAAAAGGTGCAACCGAATTCACAAGCTGTACTTCAATCATCTCTGTGGTTTCTATTTGCCCTAATTTTAATCTCCAGCTGTTCACTTTTCGCAAATCTACCTGTTGCAAATCGGCATCCAGTTCCCCTTCGGGAAAAACTTCTTGTGCGACCAACGTATTGTCAAAAGAATATGGAATCTGAGATAATTTGGCGGAAGCCCTTAAACCAATTCCTGGTTCTGGTCCATGCCAAGTTACCGGCATATTTTGATTGGAAGAAGCTCCAGAGGTTAATACTTTTAATTCATCCAAACAATTCGTATGATCCAATAATAAATCCTGTGCTTGTTGTGGCAAAGAGCCAATTGGACGCTCTTCATTTTCCATTAAGTGAGTATAGAATCCTGCAGGACGTCTCACCGTTTGCGCTGCATTATTAATCAGAATATCCAATCGTCCATATTTTTGCTCAATAAAATTGCAAAAAATCTCCACACTTGGAATATGTCTCAAGTCCAATCCATGAATTTTCAAGCGGTGTCCCCACTCCATAAAATCGTCTTCTTTTGAAAAGCGCAAAGCTGAATCCACCGGAAAACGAGTCGTTGCAACAACCGTTGCACCACCCCGTAACAACATCAACGTAATATGGTAACCAATCTTCAGGCGAGAACCTGTAATAACTGCAATTTGTCCTTTTACATCAGCGGTTTGAAAACGTTTAGCATAATTAAAATCGCCACAATCTGTACACATCGTATCATAAAAATGATGCATTTTCGTAAACTCAGTTTTGCATACGTAGCATTTTCTGGGTGTTTCGAGTTCCAGTTGTTCTTTATTGGCAAGATCATTCATCGCAAGCAATTTTGGAGCAACAAAAATACTTGCTTCGCGTGCTGAACGAATCCCTGTTTCCTTTCGAGCCGTTCTGTCTTTCTTTTCCTGTTTGCGTTTGGCAACCGCTTTCCCGTCTTTTTTTCTTCGTACAAGTTCATCACGATCTGGACGCGCAAACTGTCCCGCCGCTTTGATTAAAGCTGTTCGCTCCTCTTTCGGAATATCAAAAATCTGATCCGTATCGGTGTTTAATTCTGTCAAAATAGCAATGCACTGGTTTATTTCTTCCAATGTTATTGCGCTCTTAGGTTCAATTACTTCCTTCATCATTATAAAAATTCATTGCTCTCTTGGGATAAATTCCAAGGGCGCAAAGATAAGATTAAAAGTCCGAAATGAAATGACGAAAAGTAAGGAGTATTTTTATTTTGAAAGCAAGAAAAATTCAGTTTCTTAAAGGTTAGGTTTAATCCTAGCAAAGACTAAATCTTCTAAAAATGAAATAATATCTGCAACATTTTTATTTTCGCTAAAATCCGTAAGCAACGGAAGATGAATCATAAAGTAATTCTGAAAATGTGCCATTTCAATTATAGTCGTCGCTAATGATTTTGGGTATTTATAGTCTTTATTATATTCTAAAATTACAGCTCCAATCATCGCACATAATTCCTTATAAGGTTTGAAAAAATGGTGCTTATTATCGTCATCGACGTGCTTGGTCAAATAAACTTTGGATCCTTCCGAAATTACAATTTGATGCAACAAACTCTCATTTATGTGAATTGTTGTATCATCGTCTTCTACAGTAGAAGCCAATAATTTTATAATTTTTTTTAACTTAATCTCAGGATCAACTATATTGTTGGTTTCATAAATTATTTGAAATTTAAGCCAATTCCAATACCAGGCCACGATATAAATCAGTAATCGATGCTTGTTTTCGAAATATCTGTAAACACTAGCTTCTGTTGAATTAATTTCTTCTGCCAATTTTTTAAATGTAAAAGCCTCGAAACCATTCCTATGAATTAATACAATACTGTTTTCAATAATTTTCTTACCCAACTCAGAACCTTCAGGGTTGCGAAGGTATAACTCTTCATTCATTTTTATTTGTACTTGTATCTTCATTTAATAAGATTGAATTATAGTTATCTATTTTTTTTAGCAAAATTAGAAAAAAAGTATTAGAAAAAACTTTGATAGTAATACTATTGTTTAGAATTACATTACTATCTTTGTCGAAATTAACACTGACATTTAATTTAAATGTAATGTTTTAAAAAAAATAAAAAACTGAAACCCATTTAAAAACTGAAAATAGTTGCAGTAGAAAAAATCAAATTTATTAAAGGAAAATAATGAACCCATTTAAAATCACAACTGCATTACTATTGTTAAGCACACTCACTTTTGGTCAAAATAGCGACTTTGGTAATTGGTTGCAATATTTTGGAAATCAAAAAATAAATAAAAATTTCAATTGGCATAATGAAGTTCAATATCGCAGCTACGATGCATTAGGTGATACAAATCAATGGTTGCTCAGAACCGGTATTGGCTATAATCTCACAGAGAATAACAATAACATCTTGTTAGGATATGCATATATTAATTCAAAAAAATATGTTCCGGACACAGATGATAAGTTTGACATAAATGAACATCGAATTTTTCAGCAATTCATAACGAAACAAAACTTTGATAGAGTATTTATTCAACACAGATACCGTATTGAAGAACGATTTTTACCCGATGATTTCCAATTGCGTTTTCGCTATTTATTAGGTGTAAATGTGCCTCTTAATAAAAAAACAATGGAGAAAAATGCGATCTATTTATCCGCTTATGACGAGATTTTCATAAACGCACAAGATCCATTATTTGACCGTAACCGCATATATGGCGCTTTGGGATATGTAATCAACAAGAACATTAAAATTGAAGCTGGTTTTATGAATCAAACCTCAGAAAACAGCAACAGCAATCAATTTCAAATAGCAATATTTAACACAATACCATTCTAAGATTTACGAACACGAAAAAATAAAAAATAAAAAAATGAAAACATTAACTAAAGAAATGCAAAATAGTATCAGCCCAAAAATGGCGCTAGAAATACTAAAAGAAGGAAACAAAAGATTTGTCAATAACTTAAAAGCCAACAGAAACTTGTTGCAACAAGCCAATGAGACTTCAGATGGGCAACATCCATTTGCTATAATTTTGAGTTGCATTGACAGTAGGACATCGGCAGAGCTTATTTTTGACCAAGGTTTAGGTGATGTATTCAGTGTTAGAATTGCTGGAAATATAATCAACGAAGATATTTTGGGGAGTATGGAATTTGCGACAAAATTGGCTGGATCAAAAATTGTAGTTGTCTTAGGACATACAAAATGTGGTGCTGTAAAAGGAGCATGCGATCACGCCGAAATGGGTAATCTTACAGCGCTTTTGAGCAAAATTCAACCAGCGGTTTATGATGAAAAAACTGAAACTGAAAACAGAAACTCTAGCAATAGTGTGTTTGTAGAAAAAGTATCCGAAATCAACGTAAGAAGAACAGTTCAAGGCATTACAGAACGTAGCCCTATCCTAAAAGAAATGATTGCAAAAGGCGAAATTGAATTAATTGGAGGAATGCACGACATTTCAACTGGAGAAGTTACTTTTTATGAAAATTAATAATTGATTAAATAAATCCTATTTTAAAATCCAAGAATCTGCATTATAACAAATAGTTATTTTGCAGATTTTTTTATTTGATAAAATCAAAAGCATAAAAAACCGCATTTGACTTCCTATAACTATATTTGTGCATTGCCTCGCTTTTAATGTATATCTAGTCACTCTTTATGTTATTTCAAATCAAATCCTATTTACAATTCCTTTGGAAGTCCAAAAACGAACATGCCGTACACTCGCCATTTGTCTTTAGTTTATTGACCAAATGTTTTTATGACAAGAAATTCAAATCGGAATATACCGTTTTAGAAAACTATCGAAACCAACTTCTGCAAAACAAAAACATCATTAATATCACTGATTTTGGGGCAGGTTCCCGTGTTTTCAAATCCAATTCTAGACAAATTGCCCAGATTGCCAAAACAGCAGGGATTTCAACTAAACGAGCACAATTATTGTTTCGAATTGTGAATTATTTTCAGTCTGAACACATTTTAGAAATTGGAACTTCACTAGGATTAGCCACTTCTGCCCTATCATTGGGAAATCCAGAAGCAACAATTATAACTTTGGAAGGTTGTCCGGAAACAGCCAAACAGGCTCAATTGCAATTGCAAAAATTCAATTGCAATAATGTAGAATCTGTTGTTACTGAATTTAATAGTTATTTTAAAAACAATCAACTATCAACCATCAACAACCAACTAATTTACTTCGACGGTAATCATTCAAAAAAAGCAACTTTAGAATATTTTGAATTGCTTTTGCCTACTATAACAAACGAAACGGTATGGATATTTGATGATATTCACTGGTCTGCAGAAATGGAAGAAGCCTGGGGAATCATAAAAAACAATCCAAAAGTTACCGTAAGTATTGACACTTTTCAATGGGGATTGGTTTTCTTTAGATACGAACAACCCAAACAGCATTTTGTAATCAGAGCTTAGATTTGTACATTTAAAATTCAAAATCACAATATGGATATCAAACAAATTTTTGAAAATAACCGAAAATGGATCATCAAACAACTCCAAACTGACGAGCATTATTTTGAAAAACTCTCAAAAGGGCAATCACCTGAATTTCTCTATATTGGTTGTTCGGATAGCCGAGTTTCCGCCGAAGAACTTATGGGACTGGAACCCGGCGAGGTTTTTGTACATCGCAACATTGCCAATATGGTTCCTAATACAGATCTAAACTCTATGTCTGTTATCAATTATGCGGTAGTGCAATTGAAAGTTAATCATATTGTTGTTTGTGGACACTATGGTTGTGGCGGTGTTCTTTCCGCCATGCAGCAATCCGATTTGGGAATATTAAATCCCTGGCTAAGAAACATTAGGGATGTTTACCGAATCCACCAGAAAACACTTGATGCCATAACCAATGAGGAGGAAAAATATAAAAAACTGGTTGAATTGAACGTGCAGGAACAATGCATCAATGTCATCAAAACTGCGGAGGTTCAAAAAGCATTCAAAGAAAGAGGTCTAAGAGTATATGGATGGATTTTTGATATTCATAGTGGAAAATTAATTGACCTAAACATTAACTTTACCGAAATATTGAAGGACATTACTAAAATATACAAAATATCAAACTAGATAAAAAAACAATTACCAAATGAAGCCATTACAATTAATGGCAAAAAAAAGACAGTCACCCCCATGACTGTCAATTCCCATTTTGAATAACTAAATCTATAATAGATATAGAACTAATACTTTTCAAAATACAAAGTTTGAATAGATAACCTACTAACCGTTCTTATAAACTTTTAATAGAGCAAATTTACAGTATAAGAATCAAAACATAATGTTAATAATCGTTAAAATTCACGTAAAATCGATTAAATACATCTAT
>DATEOV010000482.1:0-2247 GCA_035273645.1 Flavobacterium sp.
AACTGCCAAATAAATCAAGTATTCTCCATTATCAGAAACATCCACAATATGAATTTGATTTGTAAGAGTAAAAATAATATCATCTATTTTCTCCTTTAATCCTAAAGAGGCAATAACATTCATTTTTGACTTTACAACTTCTAAATTAAAAGCGGACGCTAATTCAGGATCAAAAGTATCCACAACTGATAGCGAATAATAAGAAATTCCACTTTTGATTTCAGCAACAGCAACAGCAATAAAACCGGGCATGTTATCTCGCAGGTTCTCTCCGAATTGTTTTAAAAAATCTGACATAGTATATATAATTATAGGTTAAAATTTAAGTACTAAATTATCTATTACTTTAAGAAGTAAACCCAATTTAGAAATATCATTTGTAGTTGTAATTAAAAACAAATCATCATTTAATTTATTCCCAACTAATAATCCCGAATCCGTTTTTAGAACAATTTGCTTCAAATTACTAAATTGCATATCTTCCAACATTTCTTTACACATTGTAAAAATAACATTAGACATTGCAGCTATATTTGTTGCATACTCTATTTTAAATGAATCAATAACATCTCCATTTTTATCAAAGACTAAAGCAGTCTCTAAACCTGTTTTTTCTAATTTTCAGAAATCCATTTAACTATCTTTTAAAACAAAAATACATATATCTATTATAAAAAAAAGTATTTTTGTATAAAAATACACATTTTTATCAAAAAATTATACAAATGAAAGATACAAGGAAAATAAAACTGTTAAAATCCACATTAAATAAGAAATTAGAAAATTTTAGAAAATTTAGAATTTCTAATATCCAAGAAGAAGTAAAAAATGTTAATGAAGAGGTAGCGATAACCGCTAATAATGAAAAAACAAAATCAAAAGGTTTCTTTTCAAAACTTTTAAATAAGTAACCATATTATAATCGACAATCTACACTCCCTAGGTACAAACTTGCAGAAATAAACAGTGGCCTATTTAAAAGTTTTCAAAACAAAATTAAGTCAACTCCTTAAAATACTGCAATAAAACGGCATTATTCTCTAATGTTGGTGTAAAAACTTCCAGAATACTTGGTTTATCATTTTGAGCATACAACAAATCTAAACCTTTGGATAAACTCTTCTCATCATTGGCAATCCTATAATTCAAGCCGTACATTTTTGCCAAATGCTCTGCTGTCAAGTTATGGGAAGTTTCAAAAAAAGTATTAAAAACAGGTGTTTCTGAATGTCCTGGTAAAATTCTGAAAATACCCCCGCCACCATTATTAATCAAAATGATTTTAAAATTTTTAGGTATATAATTGTTCCAAAGCGCATTACTGTCGTATAAAAATCCAATATCTCCTGTTATAAAAACCGTAGGATTGGCATTAGCAACAGCCGCACCAATAGCCGTTGAAGTACTTCCATCTATTCCGCTGGTTCCTCTATTACAATAGACTTCAATTGATGGATCTATTGGTATTAATTGCGCATAACGAATAGCTGAACTGTTACTGATTTGCAATTGACTGTTTTGTGGCAAGCTCTGAATCACTTTCTCAAAAACTTTGAAATCCGTAAAAGGAATTTTAGATATATATATATCATGTTTTTCTTTACGCAAGACTTTGACCGCATTCAATTGAGAAAAATAATTACTTTCAATTTTTGAGGTTAATGGCAAAAAAGCATTGAAAAAAGTATTAGGATCAACCTCAAAATGTTTTGTCAGACAACCAAAAGTATCATATGCTCTTAATGTATCAATATGCCAATGTTGCTTGGGCTTGTATTTTCTCAAGAAAGCTTTAATACGTTTTGAAACTACCATTCCACCGAAAGTGACCAAAATTTCTGGGCGAAAAGTCTCAAAATCTTCAGCTGTAAAAGGTGTTATAATGGTATCTATATTACTTATAAAACTTTGATGAGAAACATTTGAAGTGTTTTCAGTCATCACCGCAACCGATTCATCATTTGCAAAAGCTTCAATTGTTTCTTCAGCTATTGAGTTGGGTTCATTTACCCCTATCAATATCAATTTTCGGGAAGCTTTGTTCCAAAGAGTGGCAGAATCCTGTAAATCTTTGATGTCTACCGTACGATTTACTTTTGCGGAAGCAAAAATGGAACTGTTGACACTTAGCTCCGAAACCGTTTCATACAAAGGCTCTTCAAACGGTGCATTGATATGTACTGGCCCTTTTTTGGCTATGGCCGTATTTATGGCTTCATTTATTTTTCGATCATTTTCTTCCGAAAC
>DATEOV010000483.1:0-3843 GCA_035273645.1 Flavobacterium sp.
ATTTCCTAGATGCACATTGCTGTAAACCGTCGGTCCACATACATACATCCCCACATTTCCTTCGTTAATTGGTGTAAATGTTTCTTTTTCTCCCGAAAGAGAATTGTATATTTTTAAGGTCTGACTTTTATATAAGGACATAAAATTTATTTTTTGGAGCTTTATCCTGCTTTCCGTTTCAATCTTTTTTTATGTCCTAAAAAAGGACAGAAAAAAAGGATTTTCACTGCAATCAGGGCTAGGGCCTTAGGGTAATAATGAGCTTTTTTCTAAATATTAAAAACTAGTATCCAATTTGATATAGTCCAAAAACTCTCTTTTTGTTTGTGGGTCTTTGAATTTTCCACCAAATTCAGAAGTTACAGTACTACTTTCGATATCTTTGATTCCTCTTGAATTCACGCAGAGGTGTTTAGCGTCAATTACACAAGCCACATCTTCAGTGCCAAGTGCTTGTTGTAGTTCTTGAACAATTTGCATCGTTAAGCGTTCTTGTACTTGAGGTCTTTTGGCATAATGTTCTACAATACGATTCATTTTTGAAAGACCAATAACTCTTCCACTAGAAATGTAAGCAACATGAGCTCTTCCAATGATAGGTAATAAATGGTGTTCGCAGGTAGAGTAGAGTGTAATGTTCTTTTCAACCAACATTTCTCCGTATTTGTAATTGTTTTCAAAAGTGGAGGCTTTTGGTTTTTTGTCAGGATTTAATCCGCCAAATATTTCTTTTACAAACATTTTGGCTACACGATTGGGAGTTCCTTTCATGCTATCATCTGTCAAATCCATCCCCAATGTCAATAGAATGTTTTCAACATCTTTTTTTATTTTTTCAATCTTTTCTTCATCTGTAATGGCAAAGGCGTCCTCTCTTACTGGATTTTTGGCATTGGTACTAATATGATTGTTTCCTATTTCGTCTTGAAATTCTTCGTTGTTTATCATTAAAAGGTACTATTATTATGAGTGTCTATTTTTAAGGGGTAAAGATAATTAATAAAAAGGAAACATTTTCTATCGTTTCGGGTTTTAATTATAGCAAAAATTGATGAAAAGATTGATTAATTCGATATTAAAACAAAAAAGGCAATACCATTTGAATGCTATTGCCTTTTTAAAAATATAAGGTAATTTTTATTTTTTATTATAAACGGTAATTGCTTCTTTCAAAATACGAACGGCACTGATTAAATCTTCTTTTTTCAAAACATAAGCAATACGTACTTGGTTTAAACCTACTCCCGGAGTTGAATAGAATCCTGCAGCAGGAGCTATCATTACCGTTTCTCCGTTCAATTCGTATTTTTCCAAAAGCCATTGTGCAAAATCATCGGCATTGTCAATAGGCAATTGAGCGATACAATAAAAAGCAGCTTTTGGAGTCTTTACGATTACACCATCTATTTTGTTCAATTCGCTAATTAAAATATCTCTTCTTTCTTTGTATTCAACTATTACTTCGTCAAAATAACTTTGAGGTGTGTCTATTGCGGCTTCGCAAGCAATTTGTTCGATTGTTGGAGGGCATAAACGAGCTTGTGCAAATTTCATTGCAGCAGCAATAACTTCTCTGTTTTTTGTTACCATACAGCCAATACGTGCGCCACACATACTATATCTTTTAGAAACCGAATCAATCATGATTACATTCTGTTCGATTCCTTTTAAGTTCATGACAGAAAAATGTTGGTCTCTTTCGTTATATATGAATTCACGATATACTTCGTCTGCGATTAAAAATAAATCATGTTTTTTTACCAATTCTCCCAACTGGTTAATTTCAGACTCTGAATATAAATATCCTGTTGGATTGTTTGGATTGCAAATTAAGATCGCTTTTGTTTTTGGCGTAATAGCTTTTTCAAATTCTTCAATTGTCGGCAGCGTAAATCCACTTTCAATATTAGAGATTACAGGTACAACTTTTGCACTTGATTCTTCTGAAAAAGCACTATAATTAGCATAAAAAGGTTCAGGAATGATGACTTCATCTCCCGGATCCATGATGCTTCCAAGAGCAAACAAAAGTGCTTCAGAACCACCTGTAGTGATCATTATGTCTTCATAGCCTACTTCGACATTTTGTTTGGTGTAAAATTGGGCTAGTTTTTTTCGGTAACTTTCGTGTCCCGCAGAAGGACCATATTCAATAATGGCTAAATCAATGTTTTTTATCGCTTGGATAGCAATTTCCGGGCTTTTTATATCGGGTTGTCCAATGTTTAAATGATAAACCTTATGTCCCTTTTTTTTAGCTATGTCTGCATAAGGAGCCAATTTTCGGATTGGCGATTCCGGCATTCTTCGACCTCTGATTGAAATTTCAGGCATGATTGTAAAATTTGAGGTGCAAATTTGCAATTTATTTTCCAAAATCACTGTAAACAATGCGTCTATTTTGTTGTTTTTCGTTGATTATTATCGTATAATTGGGTAATAATATAGAAATATAACTAAATGGAAAAAAAATGTATATTTTTTCTTTTATTAATATCAATAATGCCTGTTTTTGCTCAGGACGATTTTGTATTTGACAAGGGAATTGAAAAAGTAACCGTACCAATGGTCTTAATTAATAATTTAATTTTTATTCCAATAAAAGTAAATGGGGTAGAGTTAAATTTTCTTTTGGATACTGGTGTAGAGGAGACTATTCTTTTTAGTTTGGAAGATAATCCTGACGTCAATTTTTATAATACCGAAAAAATAACTTTGAGAGGTTTGGGTAGTGAGGAAGCTATTGAAGGTTTGAAAACTACTAACAATATTTTGGAATTAAATGGTTTGACATCTCATCACCAACTTATTTATGTTATTTTGGATCAGAGTTTTAATCTATCTTCTCAAATTGGAATTCCAGTAAATGGTATTATTGGTTACCAATTTTTCAAAGATAATTTAGTTCGTGTTGATTATGCGAGTAAAAAAATAACTATTTATAAAAATGAGGAGGAACAAAGGAGAAAAATTGAAAAAAAATTTAGTGAAATTCCAATTACAATTGAGAAGTTTAAACCTTATTTGATGGGTAATGTTGTTATGAATAAGTCAGCTGTGGACGTCAAATTATTGATTGATATAGGAAACAGTGATTCGATTTGGCTTTTTCAAAATTTGTCGGAACAAATTAAAGTGCCAACTAAAAATTTTGAAGATTTTTTAGGAAAAGGCTTTAGTGGTGATATAGAAGGAAAAAGAGCTAGAATCTCTGAGTTTTCATTTGATAAATATGATTTTAAATCTCCGATTGTTGCATTTCCAGATTCCAGTTCCATAAAAAGTGTTCGCATGGTTCAAAACCGTGTTGGTTCTGTTGGGGGTGAAATTTTAAAGCGATTTTCGGTAATCTTTGATTATAAAAATGAAAAACTGTATTTGAAGAAAAACTCCAATTTCAATGAACCATTTACCTATAATAAGAGTGGTATTGAAATAAAACACAATGGTTTACAATGGGTACAAGAAACTGTAAAGTTGGAAACGGTTCCTTTGTCTGGGACTGTTACATTTGATATTAGCGGAAAAAATATAACCAATGATTTTAAATATAAGTTTCAACTCAAGCCAAAATATGAGATTGCCAACATTAGAAAAAAATCACCTGCAGCAGATTCTGGTTTACTGGTAGGGGATGTTATTATTTCCATTAATAAATCACCAGCGTATAGATATTCATTGCAAAAATTAAATGAAATGTTTAAATCGGATGAAGATAAATGGATTTATTTGGAAGTAGAACGAAACAATCAAATATTGAAATTTGCCTTTCAACTTCATGATATTTTATAAAAAAAAACGCTTTTGAAACAAAAGCGTTTTTTAGTTAAATTATTTTAGTTC
>DATEOV010000484.1:0-2353 GCA_035273645.1 Flavobacterium sp.
AAAAGATATTACATCAGAAACAACTGCTTGTCATAAAAAATACAGGCGAAGAAAAGAATCGAAACAAAGATAGCCAGTTAATATTCAATTCTTTCAACACTGAGAAGGAAAACGAAGAGAAGCAAAGCTATAATCCAAGCAGAATTGCAGAGACAGTTGTTAAGGAGGTCTTAGGGTCTATAGGACAACTAATGAATTCTGAATATGAACCGGACTATATCGACCCTGAATTACAAAGAATGCTCCAGAAGAAAAAAAAGAAATCATCATTAAGGAGATAACATTTTTAAAAAATAATAATATGGAAACAAATGCGAACAAAGATCATATAGAACGAGAAGCTTTAGAATTAGTGCTGGAGGAATTTACACAAGAACAGAAAACAAATAATCAGCAGATTGGGAAACTTATTATTACAGTTAATAATGTGGGGGATAAAATCGAGGCATTTATAAAAGAGTATAAAACAGAAAAAGTTGTTGCAGAGCCATTGAATATTAAACCAATAGAAGCTATTCTGCAACAAGGTTTCCTAAACATGAAAACTATGATTGGCAGGCAGCCTAAAAGCATCAACAGGAAATTTCAGATTTTGTTATTTCCTGAACAGGATGCTAAATTATTTTATAAAATTGTTTTTGGCAGGTGGTTTTTATGGCTTGTCATAATGGTAGCGCTAAACAATCTTTACAGCTGGGGAATACATTATAGCGATAATCGCAAAGAAATTGATATACGACAAATTCAAAACGATAGGATAAGAAAAGCCTGGGAATACATGTATTCTAATAACGGTAAAGAAACTAAGAAGCTTATGGTAAAAGCTTACTTAAACTCAGCGGAAAGTAAATGATGGGAGAAATATTTGAAGTTTTAATCATTTAATGTAAATTCAGCAATTATAACATTTCTTATAAATAGCAGAATTTCGCAATCTTTTTCATTACTTTCGTATTTACACTCTTGCTATATAATCATTTCAGAATTATTCTTAGAGTCACTGTTTATTGACTCAAATTATAAATTACAACACTACGAAGTAAATGAATATTACACTCCTAGAACCTCGCAAAGCTATCAATAAAGCATTTCTCAAAATTAAACCTAACCGTATTCATATTGAGAGTTTCAAAACAAATCTAATTCAAATTTTAGATTCTATCAATGAGAAAGAATCTGAAGAGTTTCATAAAAACTTAGTGATTGATTTCTTGAAGAAAACCTATTATGACTCCAATTATTCAATAAATACAAAAGGACGCAATGATTTGGTAATACATAATGGAAAAGATGCCAAAACCAATGTAGGCGTTATCATTGAAGCCAAAAGTCCCATAAACAAATCCGAAATGATTACCGTTACATACCTTAACGGAAAAGCGTTGCAGGAGTTGGTTTTGTATTATATGCGAGAACGAATTACGCATAAAAATACGGAATTAAAACATTTAGTTGTTACCAATATTTACGAATGGTTTGTATTCGATGCACAATTATTCAACAAATTATTTGCCGAAAACAAATCTTTTTTAAAACAATTTGTCGATTTTGAAGAAGGTAGATTGTCTGGAAAAGACACCAAATATTTTTACAACGATATTGCAAAGCCATTTATAGAAGGAATACAAAACAGTATTGAATTTGCTTATTTTGACATTCGAAAGTATGATAACCCTTTACGAAATGCAAACAAAGAAGATGATAAATCTTTAGTGGCATTATTCAAATTACTGTCACCGGAACATTTATTAAAATTGTCTTTTACCAATGATAGCAATTCATTAGACAAAAATTTCTATAGTGAGTTATTGCATATTATTGGACTCGATGAAGTAAAAGAAGGTGGCAAAAAACTCATTCAACGCCACAAAGAGGGAAATAGAAATTCAGGTTCCTTATTAGAAAATGCTGTCGACCAACTGGACAGTTTGGATAAAATTTCGCGCTTACAAAATGTTAAACAATATGGTAATACACATACGGAGCAATTGTTTAACGTGGCACTCGAATTAACAATTACATGGGTTAATCGTATCTTATTTTTAAAATTACTCGAAGCACAACTCATAACCTACCATAAAGGAGATAAAAGTTATGCCTTCTTGAATTCAGCCTTGATTAATGATTATGATAGTCTGAATACTTTGTTTTTTATGGTTTTGGCTAGAAAACCCAATGAGCGTAACGATCGGGTAACTGTTTTTTCAAAAGTTCCTTACTTAAACAGTTCTCTTTTTGAGCCTACTAATTTAGAGCACCAAACACTATTTATATCTCAACTAGAAGATAATGTTACACTGCCATTACTTTCGAACACTGTAATTAAAGACAATCAGGGAAAGAAAAAAACAGG
>DATEOV010000485.1:0-5409 GCA_035273645.1 Flavobacterium sp.
AAAATCAGGGAGATTATTCAGGCAGTGAAACCAGTACAACTGAAGCAATCTCATTTTTTGATAAATTATCAAAATCCTATTATAGATGTGCTGTTTTTAATGTACTTGCCAATAATTATCAACGATTATATGATTATGAAAATGCTGTCCAATATTATCAACAATCATTAAAACTAGCTGAAGATGAGTTGCAAAAAACAATTCTTAAAAACAACATCGCTGTCGTTTATTTAGAGCAACAAAATTACCATAAAGCTATATTAATTCTGTTACCTCTATCCTTAAAAAAAGAGACACTAGAAAATAAGGAAAATTATGCTCGAATTCTGGACAATTTAGGCTTTTGCTATTTCCGTTTGAAAAATTTAAAAAGTTTGCCCTTTTTAAAACAGTCTTTACAAATAAGAGAATCCATTAAAGATAATATCGGATTAACTAAAAGTTATATTCATTTATCTGAATATTATAAAAGCAAAGACCCGCAATTATCCAACAGTTACTCTAAGCAAGCTTATGATAAAGCCACTGAAACAAATAATGTTGACGACCGATTGAAATCTTTGACACTTTTAATGCAAAATAGTGTAGGGACTGATTATAAAAAACATACTGAAACCTATCTCCGAATTAACGACAGTTTAACTCAGGCAAGACAAAAAGCAAAAAACCAATTTGCCAAAATCAAATATGATTCTACTGAAGAAAAGAATGAAAACCTTAAATTGAAAGCTCAAAAAACGGAAAATTTATTGCAATTGGAGCAACAAAAAAATGGCAATTATGTTTTATCTTTTTTAATATTTATAGGATTTATATCTGCTTCCTTTGTGTTTTACTATTTAAAAAAGGAGCGCCAAAAAGCTATTTACGAGAGTGAAACCCGAATGTCCAAAAAACTGCATGATGAACTAGCCAACGATGTTTATCTAACAATGACTTTTGCAGAAACGCAAGATTTGCAAAATCCAATAAAAAAAGAAACCCTTTTGGGTAATCTTGACAAAATATACGCTAGAACCCGAAACATTTCCAGAGAAAACAGTAAAATTGAAACGGGGATTAAGTTTGGGGAAGAATTAAAAGCGATGATATCAGCTTATTCCAGCGATCAAATCCAAGTAATTATTAAGGATAATGGTGATATCAATTGGTTAAAAATTCTACCCGAAAAGAAAATTGCCCTGCACAGAGTATTGCAAGAACTAATGGTCAACATGAAAAAACACAGTCAATGTTCACTTGCCGTTGTTAGTTTTGAATTAACTTCCAAATGTATTGAAATCAATTACTCTGATAATGGAATTGGAATAGACAGTACACTAATTTTAAAAAACGGACTACACAATGTGGAAAACCGTATTCATACGATAAAAGGAACTATTACTTTTGACAAACAAACCAATAAGGGTTTTAAGGTAAAAATAACAATCCCTAAATAATTACTGAGTATGTTCAAAAAGGTTTTGATAGTAGATGACATCGATTTTAATGATATTGCAGCGGTTCAGGTTCTTGAAGAACTTGGAGTTCCTGAAATTGCTTTTACCAAATACTGTGATGATGCTTTGTTAAAAATAAAAAAAGGCTTCAAAGACAACGAACCCTATGATTTGCTGATCTCCGATTTGTCGTTTAAAGCCGATTACAGGGAAAACATCCTTAAGTCTGGTGAAGAATTAATAGCGTCAGTAAAACAATTGTTTCCGGAAATAAAAATCATTGCTTTTTCTATTGAGGACAAATCCTATCGCATAAAATCATTGTTTGATAAATACAGCATTAATGGTTTTGTCATGAAAGGCCGCAATAGTATTCCAGAACTCAAAAAAGCGATTGAAGTTGTTTATGGCGATGACCAGAAATATTTGTCCCCAGAATTGAACTATATTCTTCAGGATAAAACTGTCAACGAAATCGATAATTACGATATTCAACTGCTCAAATATCTGTCTATAGGCGTGACCCAGGAGAATATGGAATCCACGTTTAAAAGTGCAGGTATTACACCAAACAGCAAAAGCACTATCGAAAAGCGCCTCAACAAACTCAAAATTTACTTCAAGGCAAATAATCCGACACATCTTGTGGCAATAGCCAAGGACTTAGGATTGGTATGACATTAAATTAAGCCTATTTCCAAAGTTTAAAATTTCACTTTTTTTACGGTTTCCCGTAAAAGAGTTCTCTGCAGCAATTTTAAGTTTGCTTTATATTTCAAAATAAAATGCGAGCCAATAATCAAACAAAATCTACTGCTTCAAAGTACAATGTCAAAAGGAAAAACAAACTGAAAATAGTAGTTTATAAATCAAATTTGTATGTTAAGCATTTATCTAAAATCAATACATATTTAAAGTCCATTATTATAGCTACTGGGTGTATGACAAGTCTTTTCATTTTAGGGCTGACCAATTATTTTACTTCTCTCAATTGGAAAATCAGCTTTATTCCTCTTATGGTAGCTTTCTTACTCCTCTTTCTCTTGAACGCTTTGAAATACAGATTCAAAAAAATCTAGTGCACCATTACTGTAGAAGTAGAACCCGTTAGCTTCTTACAACACTTGTTTTTCAAGATTACATAATTATGTTTCGGAAAAAGCCTCTTTACGGATTCCCGTAAGGAATTGATTTTTATTGGTTTTAAGTTTGAATAATTATTAATCAAATAAAAAAAACATCCATGAAGTTTCCAAAATTTGTAATTAAAAAAAGCAGCAACGATCAGTTTTATTTTAATCTATGGTCTAAACATGAAGCTATTGTTTTAAAAAGCGAAATGTACACTACAAAACAGAATTGCAAAAACGGAATTGAGTCTGTCAAAAATAATGCTTCGCTAGACAAAAATTATGACAGAAAAACATCCGATAACTCCAAATATTATTTTGTTCTAAAATCTCAAAGTAACGGCCAAATAATTGGAACAAGTAATATGTACCCCAACGCGTCTGATAGAGATTCTGCAATTGAGCGCGTGAAAGTTGATGCAACAACAGCCGAAACCGAAGATTTATCTTAATTCACAAAATCTATGGAACTATCTATACAACTCAAATCTTTGGCCGATAAAATCAATTTGCTCAAGGATAAAATTGAAACTGAAGAATCTACTAAACACGCTTTTGTGCTTCCTTTTATCAACATTCTTGGTTACGACACTTTTAATCCAACCGAAGTAGTACCAGAATTCACCGCCGATATTGGTCTCAAAAAAGGCGAGAAAGTTGATTATGCCATTATTCAAGATGGAGCTCCAATCCTGATTATCGAATGCAAGAATTGGAAGGAGAAATTATCCGTTCATAATTCGCAATTGTTTAGGTATTTCCATGTTACCAAAACTCGTTTTGCGCTTTTAACAAACGGAATTACCTATCAGTTTTTTACCGACTTAGACGAAAAAAACAAAATGGACCCAAAGCCATTTCTGGAATTCGAAATCACCTCATTAAAAGACAATGTTATTAATGAAATAGCAAAATTTCACAAGTCCAGTTTTGATGTGAATCACATTGTAAGCAATGCCAGTGCATTAAAATACATACAGGAAATAAGAAAGCAGATTAATGATGAATTATCCAATCCATCCAATGAGTTTGCAAAATTGTTTGCCAATAAAGTCTATTCTGGGCGCTTGACCGAGAAAGTAATGGAAGAATTTAAAGATTTGGTTCAAAAAGGCTTCAATCAATTTATTAGTGACAAAATAAATGACAGACTCAAAGCCGCTCTCACTAAAGAATCCCAGCAACAAGATGAGCAAATTGAACCTGTAGTAGAAGATAATAAGATTAGCACCAGCGAAGAAGAACTTGAAGCCTATAAAATTGTAGTGGCAATTTTGAGACGGAAACTCCCAACCAACAGAATTGTTTCTCGTGATACGCAATCCTATTTTGGAATTTTATTGGACGACAACAACAGGAAACCTTTATGCCGATTACATCTCAATGGTGGTAAAAAATATATTGGACTTTTCAATACTGATAAAACTGAAGTCCGCCAATCCATCCAGACTATTGATGATATCTATTTGTTTGAGAAAGAGTTGTTGGAGACTGTGGGGTTCTATGAAGTAGAGAATAACTAAAACAATATTTAATTATGAAAACTAAACAAATCGCACTTCTTGCTTTTGTAACAATTTTATTGATTGCAATTTTAACAAACCCAAGTAAAGAAGATCATAAGGAAAAAGTTAAAGAAACTTTACACACTTTTTATCAGAAATCATTAAAAGAAACGCAACCCGATTCCGAAAATTCATTTGCTGCACTTGGTAGTTTGATAGGAGAAACTCTAATCAATAGCTTTATAGAAAACGCGATTACAAGAGATAATTATGTTCTTTTTTCCTTAACCAAAATTTCTTATCGAGGTGAGGAAAAATCAATTGGCTATGGAGTATTTGGGAATGTTTTTTTGTCCGACAAAATAGAAGATGCTTTTAATAAAAATATAAACTAATTGTTATGAATTTTGAAAAATGTCCACATTGCGATAAATTATTAAAAGGATTCTTCAGTACAGTATTAATACCACAATCTAAAACAGAATTTATTAATAAACATACTGGAATAAATTCTCTAGCTTTTTGCAATTCTTGCTCTACTGAACTTTTAAATAAAATAGCAAGAAACTATCAACAACAAAAGAAACAATTGGAAGATCGATTAAAGCAAATCATAAAATATATTCCTGTCATATCTAGCGAAGCTCCGATTAAATGGGAATATGATATAGTAGAAATGGTAACTGCACAAACTACATCAGGAACAGGTTTTTCTACAGAACTTTCAAGGTCGTTTAATGATTTTTGTGGTACAACTTCAAATGCTAGTAATCAGAAAATAGATAGAGCCACAAAACTTTGCATGACTGATTTAAGAATTCAATGTGTAAAACTTGGAGGGAATGCTGTCATTTCTACAGATATTGATTTTAATGAAATTGGATCTGGCAGTACCAACATGCTAATGGTTTGTATGGCAGGGACAGCCATCAGAGTAAATGATATAAACAACTTCAATGAAAAAAACCGAGATTATATCGTAGAAGTTATTGAATTAACTGAAAAATTAGAAGCCATAGCAGAAATGAATAAAAACTAAGAACAATGAGAAGACAATCAGTAAAATCATCAAATATTGCTGCAATAGGCCATGATGAAACAAACAAAGTTTTAGAAATTGAATTTTTAAGTGGCGGTATTTATCAATACTTAGATGTTCCTTATTATGCTTTGATGAATTTAAGTTAATCGAAAAAGAGATTAATGAAATTTAAAGATTCTGTCCTTTTAAAGAAATGAATTTTCAACACCCACAATGGATATTTTTTAGATCCATTCTTTACGGTTTTTCGTAATGTTTCAAACCAAAATTACTCTATTTTTGGAATAAAAAAT
>DATEOV010000486.1:0-2472 GCA_035273645.1 Flavobacterium sp.
GAAGCAGCTAGGTTAATTGAAGTTGTTGTCTTTCCAACTCCACCTTTCTGATTCGCAATCGCTATGATTTTGCCCATTTATTTTCTAAATTTTGAACGGTAAAAATACAATTATTTATGGGTTTTGAAAATCTATTTTGTTAACAAAAACAAATAGTTTTCATAGTCCCCGATTTATCTTAACAATACTGTATATTCTTTCCTTTTTTGATGACTAATATATCTGAAAAAAGAGAACTGTACAATTAGTTCTCTTTTTTTGAATTTATTATTTAGACTTTATTCTTGATTATTTTCAATCTTTATTGGTGCTAATCATGGAATATTGCAAAGGACTAACTTCTTTTTTTTGCTTTAATCATCATTTCTAGTTGGTCCCAAAGTTCTTCAGGAATTGCTTCCAATAGATTGAATTGTCCAGCGCCTTTCAACCATTCGCCTCCATCAATAACAACTACTTCTCCATTTACATAGGCAGAAAAGTCAGAAACTAAATAAGCTGCTAAATTGGCCAATTCTTGATGGTCACCAACTCTTTTTAATGGCACTTTTTTGGCCATATCAAATTTCTCTGCAAGGTCTCCAGGTAATAATCGGTCCCAAGCTCCTTTTGTAGGGAATGGTCCGGGAGCAATTGCGTTAGTGCGAATACCATATTTTGCCCATTCTACAGCAAGACTTCTTGTCATAGCCAGAACTCCTGCTTTTGCAGTAGCACTTGGAACAACATATGCCGAACCTGTCCAAGCATATGTAGTGACAATATTCAAAACAGTTGATGAAGTTTGTTTGGTGTCTATCCAATGTTTTCCAAAGGCAAGGGTACAGTTTTTGGTTCCTTTTAAAACAATGTCGATTACAGTGTCAAATGCGTTTGCTGATAAACGTTCAGTTGGTGAGATAAAATTTCCCGCGGCATTATTCAATAATACATCAACTTTGCCAAAAGCTTTCAGTACTGCTTGAAGCATATTTTCTACTTCTTCATAATGACGAACATCACATTGTAATGGTAAACAAGTACCACCTGTTTCTGTTTCTAGCTCTTTGGTAGTATTTTTTAGTTTTTCTAAATCTCTAGAAGTAATGGCTACTTGAGCCCCTAATTCTAAGAAATACTTGGTCATCGCTTTTCCTAAGCCGCTTCCACCGCCTGTAACTACTATTACTTTGCCTTTTAAAGCATCGTCTCTCAACATTTTATCGGTATAACTCATAATTTATATTTTTTTTTGGATTGTAAATGTAGCAAAATAAAATAGTATGCATGCATAATAAAAAAATAAAAATCTATTTTTTAAATTCTGGACAATCTTTTTGCGGCTTCTTCAAGTGTATGATTGTCTTTGGCAAAGCAAAAGCGTATTAATTTTAAATCTTTTCCATCGGCATAAAAAGTGGATATGGGAATTGCAGCAACACCATAGTCAGTTATTAAACATTTGCAAAAATCAACATCATTTTCGTTGGAAATATTGGCGTACGAAACTACTTGAAAATAAGTTCCTTCGCAGGGCATCAATTGGAATCGGCTATTTTTTAATAGCGATCTGAAGTAATTACGTTTTTCTTGGTAGAATGAACTAATTTCATTTACATCGACTAAATCCAAATATTTTGAAATTGCTATTTGGCAAATGCTATTGACACTAAAAACCAAAAATTGATGCACTTTTTTGATTTCTTTCATTAAATACTCAGGAGCTACAAGGTAGCCTATTTTCCAGCCAGTCACATGAAATGATTTTCCAAATGAAGAAACCGTAATACAACGTTCTAGTAGTTTTGTTCGAGTATGGGTAGAAATGTGTTTTTGTTCGAAGGTGATGTATTCGTATACTTCGTCGGAAAGTAATAGTACATCAGAATGTTTTTCTAAAAGAGCTTCCAGATTCTCTAAATCGAATTCATTTAGAATTTTTCCTGTTGGATTGTGCGGATTATTGATGATGATCATTTTGGTTTTTTCCGAAAAGGCACTGGCGATAGTATTCCAGTTTGGAGTGTAATCATCGTTGAGTGATACCCGTATTGGTTTTGCTTGGCTTAATAATATTGGTGCTTCGTAACAATCGTAACTTGGGTCGAGAATAATTACTTCGTCATTTGGTTTTAGCAAAGCCAGTAATGTGGTAAAAATTGCTTGGGTCGCACCGGCAGTAACGAGTATTTCGGTTTCTGGGATAATGGTGCGATTGTAGGATGATTTTACTAATGTTGCAATTTTTGCCAACAATGGAGGGTAACCAGACATGGGCGTGTATTGGTGAACATCTTCAAGTGCCAATCGAGAAACAATTTCAGTTAATCTTTCGTCAACTGGGAAGTTTGGAAATCCTTGGGAAAGATTGATTGCATTGTATTCTGCTGCCATTTTGGACATCACCGTAAAGATGCTAGTCGTTACATTAGGTAGTTTACTCATGTAATAAATGAATTTATTTCGGAGTATAAAAGTAGTTTTTTTAAGCCG
>DATEOV010000487.1:0-2822 GCA_035273645.1 Flavobacterium sp.
ATCCTTATTAATTTACAATCCCACCATTACAACATTATCCACAAGCCTATTTTACTACAAGTTTTAACTTAATCTAAAGAAAATCATCATAAAAAATCACTTCCAAAAGAGACTAAATCAAAGATAATCTCAATAAACAAAGAAATAAATTACGCAATATTAAATTTGAATCCATATTGAATTTAAATATTAAACTATTCGCAAAAATTCCCCACAAAGCTTTATTTTTTAATGAAAAAATGTACTTTTGTAAAATCAAAAATGAAAAATTTTAACAGCACATATCATCCTTCGATAACAACTCAAATTTGGGTTGCAATTGCTGTTACAACTACATCTACTACAACTACTACCCCTTAGGGGTATACATTTTACATATAATCCAGTTGCTGTACTTTTTTCTTAAAGAAAGATAGTCATGGGTGTATAGAAGCCTTTTGCAATTTAAAATAACAAAATACATTATAAATATCGTTAAGATTTCAAATTGATAATCATACAAAATAACAATATTAAATACATCAAAATAAATACATAATAATATCTACCATATGAGAGTATTAAAATTTGGCGGAACTTCGGTAGCCAATGCAGAAAACATAAAACTAGTTTTAGATATAGTCATTAATAAAGCACAAGAAGAAAAGCTTGTTGTTGTGGTATCCGCCTTAAGTAAAGTAACCGATTTATTGCAATTGGCTGCATCTAAAGCGGCTGCAAATGACGAAAGCTTTAAAGATATTGTTACCGAAATCGAGAAAAAACATTTAGAAGCACTTAAACAACTGATTCCCGTAAGTGAACAAAGCGGCTTGTTAAGTCATATCAAAAGAATCATCAATCACCTGGAAACACTGCTAGACGGTTGCTTTCTATTAGGAGAATTATCCCCAAGAACTTTGGATACCATTCTAAGTTTTGGAGAATTATTATCTTCATATATCATTGCCGAAGCTTTAAAACAAAAGCTAAAAAACAGTCGTTACAAAGACAGCAGAGAATTAATTAAAACTAATAATCATTTTGGAAAAGCAGCAGTAAACTTTGAACTTTCAAACCAACTGATTGCAGATTTTTTTGCATCTAATGAAAATCAAGTTGTTGTGATGCCAGGTTTTATTGCTACAACTGAAGATGGTATAAATACTACTTTAGGTCGTGGTGGTTCAGATTATACTGCTGCCATTATTGCAGGAGCATTAAATTCTAAAGATTTAGAAATTTGGACAGACGTAAATGGAATGTTTACTGCTAATCCAAAAATTGTAAAGCAAGCGCAACCTATAGCTACAATATCTTACCAAGAAGCAATGGAATTGTCTCATTTTGGTGCCAAAGTATTGTATCCACCAACAATTCAACCTGTTTTAAGAAAAAATATACCAATTATAATCAAGAACACTTTCGAACCACTAGCCGAAGGGACTTTGATTTCCAATATTGTTTCAGCGCAAACAAACCCAGTAAAAGGGATTAGTCACATCGACAACATTACTTTGATAACTTTAGAAGGTTCAGGTATGATCGGAGTTGCTGGTTCTTCTAAAAGACTATTTGAAGTTTTATCTAATGAAAGCATCAATGTAATTTTTATTACTCAAGCTTCATCGGAGCATTCTATATGTATTGGTATTTTAAATTCGGATGCCGAAACTGCTGAAATCGCTATCAATAAAGCTTTTCAAATAGAAATTGCACAAAACAAAATTGATCCTTGTATTGTAGAACAAAATCTTTGCATTATCGCTTTGGTAGGTGAAAATATGAAAAATCACCAAGGTTTAAGTGGAAGAATGTTTAGCACTTTAGGAAAAAACAATGTCAATATTCGTGCAATTGCACAAGGTGCTTCAGAAAGAAACATCTCGGTAGTTATCAATGAAAGAGACGTCAAAAAAGCGTTGAACACTTTACATGAAAACTTCTTCGAAGAAAATACTAAGCAATTAAACCTATTTGTAATGGGTGTTGGAAATGTGGGTGAGAAATTCATCGAACAAATTCATCAGCAAAAGAAATTTCTAAGAGAAAATTTAAAAATAAACGTAAGAGTAATTGCTGTTTCCAACTCCAGAAAAATGTATTTTGATGAAGACGGAATGCCTTTGAAAGAATGGCAATCACTTCTTGAAAAAGGAGAATCAGCCAACAGAGAACAATTTATTGCCAATGTAAAAGCACTCAATTTACGTAACAGTATTTTTGTGGATATTACTGCCAATGAAGAAGTATCAAAAACATACGATCAGTTTTTGAAACAAAACGTAGCGGTAGTAACTTGCAACAAAATTGCTTGTTCATCGGCTTATGATAATTACAAAAACCTAAAAAGTTTATCTCGTAAATTCAATGCGCCTTTCCTTTTTGAAACTAATGTTGGTGCTGGATTACCAATCATAGATACGGTAAAAAACTTAATCGCTTCTGGTGATAAAGTACACAAAATACAAGCTGTTTTGTCAGGTAGTTTAAACTTTATTTTTAATAATTTTGATGAAAACAACACTTTTCATGACGTAGTTAAAGAAGCTGGAATTCAAGGTTTTACAGAGCCTGACCCAAAGATTGATTTAAGTGGTATTGACGTAGCTAGAAAGATACTTATTTTGATTCGTGAAAGCGGTTATCAAATGGAAATTAAAGATATTGAAAACAAATCTTTCCTTCCAAAAGACTGTATGGGAACTACTAATAATGAGGCTTTTTTCGCTTCATTAAAAGAACATGCAAAACACTTTGAATCAATTTTGGCAGAAGCCAATCAAAAAGAGAGCCGACTAAAATTTGTGGCTCAATTTGAAAATGGAAAAGCAAGCGTAGGT
>DATEOV010000488.1:0-6090 GCA_035273645.1 Flavobacterium sp.
TATAAAACTCTTTTTGTCAAGGGCTAAAATCAACACGATTGGTTTGTTGTTGATTACGTCATAGATGATTCTTTTCTTTACAAAGTCATTCCAGTCATATGCTTTACTTTGATTGTCAATGGTAATACCAACAACCCATGATTTGTCTTTCCATGAAAGCGTATCTCTTCGTGTTAGATTTCCTTTTCTTTTTCCGGATTCATAATTACTCAAGCTGTCGTACTCCGTTTTGAAATTTTTGTCAACTTGCATGATTAAACTTTTTGGGTTTAGGTCGAGCCATTTTTTTAATGACATTTGATTGCTTTGTAATTCTGGTAAAGATTGCCCTTTTAATTTTCCTGCAATTGCTTCTCCAGTCGCTTGTCTCCACCAGCTTTTGGTTGTTTTGTCTTCAAACATAGCATTAAAATGATCCATACCCACTAATCTAAAAGTTTCTTTTTTGCCATTTACAATTGGTTCAAAAACACGGCCAGTTCTGCAAACGGTACAATAAGTTACAAGTATTGGATGCTGGGAAATAGTGTCAAACACTTGGTGGTGGTATCCTAAAAATTGTATTGGATAAGCTCTAGATTCTCCTTTGTAAGTGATGCCAATTACTATTCTGCTTGTGTCAACTTTACTTTTTGAAGCGTCACTCATTTTTAGATTATTGGTTTGATGGAACATGGAGTCTGCTGCCATGACATAATTTGTGGCATATCCAATTCCAATAGCGATAACTAAAAATATAAGGGAGAAAATTTTTGATTTTTGAAAAGCAGATTTGAAACCATAAAGTACCATCAGAATAAAAACTATTCTAAAAATCCATCGCCAAGAATATAAAAAGTAGGCCAAATCAATACTGTTCATTTCTTGACTTCCAGGCATTGGCATAATAAAATAAACATTTGCAATTTCAAATAATAATAAGCCGAGTATACCGAAATAATAGATTTTTTTTGCCATAGTGTGTAGATTTGGATTCAATTAATAGTTGGTTTTGGTTTTTTATTAATAGTTATAAATTGGATAATCTTTGTTTTTTGTTACTTTTTCTTGAATTTTTTTAGCTCTTTTGCTTAAAATAAAGAAAAGTTATTCGATAAAAATAAAATAAAAATTTTTCAAAATACAATTTTTCAAATCCGAATATATAAAGTATTTTTGCGCATGCAACACAACGTACTTATTTTAGATTTCGGATCGCAATATACACAGCTTATTGCGCGTAGAGTTCGCGAATTAAATATATTCTGCGAAATTTTTCCTTACAATCATTTTCCGAGTGATTTATCAAGTTATAAAGCCGTAATTCTTGGAGGAAGCCCTTTTTCTGTTAGGGGAGAAGATGCACCACATCCAGATTTATCACAAATTAGAGGTAAGCTTCCTATGCTGGCCGTTTGTTACGGAGCACAGTATTTATCTCATTTTAGTGGAGGTGAAGTAGCCGCTTCTAATACTAGAGAATATGGTAGAGCCAATTTAACTTATATAAAAGAAGATGAAATTTTCTTTGAAGATGTTTCTGAAAACAGTCAAGTTTGGATGAGCCACAGTGATAGTATTAAAGCATTACCAACTAATGGAGTAAAATTAGCGAGTACTCATGATGTGGAATTTGCTGCATACAAAATTGAAGGGGAAACCACTTATGCTATTCAGTATCATCCAGAAGTTTTTCACTCTACAGATGGATCAAAAATGTTGGAGAATTTCTTGGTAAAAATTGCCGAGGTTCCTCAAAATTTTACACCAAACGCTTTCGTTGAAGAAATCGTAGCTGAAATGAAAGAAAAAATCGGAAACGACAAAGTTGTTTTAGGTCTTTCAGGAGGTGTGGATTCAACAGTGGCAGCGGTTTTGTTAAACAAAGCAATTGGCAAAAATCTGTATTGTATTTTTGTAAATAACGGATTGCTTCGTAAGAATGAATTCCAAAGCGTTTTAGATCAATACGAAGGAATGGGATTGAACGTAAAAGGAGTAGATGCTTCTCAACGTTTTTACGATGCCTTAGCTGGGATTAGTGATCCAGAATTAAAAAGAAAAGCAATAGGTAATGCCTTTATCGAAGTTTTCGATGCAGAATCACATCTTATTGAAGATGTAACTTGGTTAGCTCAAGGAACAATATACCCTGATGTTATCGAATCGGTTTCTGTAAAAGGACCGTCAGCAACAATCAAATCACATCATAATGTAGGTGGTTTGCCAGATTATATGAAACTTAAAATTGTAGAACCTTTGCGTATGCTTTTCAAAGATGAAGTTCGTAGAGTAGGAGCAACTTTAGGAATTGATCCAGAATTATTAGGAAGACATCCTTTTCCTGGGCCCGGATTGTCAATTCGTATTTTAGGAGATATTACCTTAGAGAAAGTGCAAATTTTGCAGGATGTGGATAAAGTTTTTATCGACGGATTAAAATCTTGGGGATTATATGATAAAGTTTGGCAAGCAGGAGCTATTTTACTTCCTGTAAATAGCGTTGGAGTAATGGGTGATGAGCGTACTTATGAAAAAGTTGTTGCTTTGAGAGCTGTTGAATCAACAGACGGAATGACAGCAGACTGGGTACACCTTCCTTATGATTTCTTGATGAAAGTTTCTAATGATATTATCAATAAAGTAAAAGGTGTTAATCGTGTAGTTTACGATATAAGTTCAAAACCACCAGCAACAATTGAGTGGGAATAATATAATTTTTTTAACATTAAGTCGTTACATTTGTAACGACTTAATTTTTAAAATTATATTTATGAAAGGACTTTTAAGAGTTTTATTTTTTATTGGTTTTGTTTCTAATGTCTCTTTTGGACAGCAATCTGCAACAAAACATACTGTTTTAAAAGGCGAAACTATCCCCCAAATCGCTAAAAACTACAACACTACTCCTTCTGAAATTTACAGACTCAATCCAGAAGCCCAAAACGGAATCGCAGAAAACCAAATGCTGAACGTTCCAGAATTACTTCCTCAATCCAAAAATACAATTACTCATACAGTTGCCCCAAAAGAAACTTTGTTTGGGTTAGCAACTAAATATAATGTCAAAGTTGAATCCATTCAAAGTGCAAATGCTGTTACTTTGGCTAATGGATTGCAAGTAGGACAGCAATTAGTTATTCCACAGGATAATACTCAGAAAACAGAAACTGGTGTAGCAAAAAACACTCATTTGGTTCAGCCTAAAGAATCATTATTCAGTATTGCCAGACTTTATAATGTATCTGTTGAAGATTTAGATAAAACCAATTCGGCTATTTTAAAAGACGGCTTGCAAGTAGGGCAAGAAATTAAAATTCCAAACAAAAAGAAAACACTTGACGGTAGAGTAAGAGTTATCAATGCTGAAACTATCTTTTATGTGGTAAAAGCAAAAGAAACCAAGTATTCTATAGCAAAACAATTTGGAATAACTGTAGAGCAATTGGAATCTCAAAATCCAGAAATTGTAAATGGATTAACTGAAGGAAATAAATTGGCTATCAATGTAAAAGAAGTGAAGCCAACTAATGAAAATGAAGAATTGATGCTTGCTTTGGCAGAAAAACAAGTTGTGGTTGAAAAATCCAAAGCTAATGCCAAAGAAATTAATAGTCTAAAAGAAAAACTCGTTTTACAAGAAGAAATCAATCAAAAGGTGATTAATGTTAATGGTCTTTTGGTGAATCTGAAAGAAATTGAAAATACAAAAGAAGGTTCAGCTGAGAAACTTAAATTGGTTTTGGAAGCCAATAAAAATATTCAGGAAATTCTTTTGGTCAAATTAGATTCATTGGTAAAAACGATGGGTAAAGATTTGAGTGAATTGAAAAAAACAGAATTGGTCGATCTTGACGAATCAATTCGTTTGCAAAAAATATCCAATGAAAATATCCAAAAGACGAATGAATTGTCACTACAACTTAAAAAGCAATTGGCGGAAAACAGAAAAGTATATTCTGGTTTAATGGACAAGGCGGAACGAATTGTTGTGGAAGAAAATCAAGAATACAAGAAAAGCATCAGAGAAAACAGCAAAACAAAAACTGATTCAAAGCCTGTGAAATTTACTCCGGTGGATTTGAAAAACATGGAAATGGAACAAAAAACGCGTGATTTGAATAACATGAAGTTGATTACAAAATTGGATTCCTTAAATAATGAGAGTAAATCAGAATTGAAATTACACATCAGCAAGGCTGCTTTTTATAGTAAACAAGCTCGATTATTTGATGATAATTTGGCTAAATTAAAGAATCAAAGTTATCAGAATAAGGCTCACGAGTCTCAAACTAAGGCTAAAACAGGAGTGGTGTCTAAGTCACTTACTTTAGATCAGATTAAAAAAGAATTGGCTAAACAACCAGCTAAAGTTAAAGCAATTAAAGTTGAAAAGGTTGAGGGTATAAAAGATTTAAAATCTGGGTATTATGTTGTAGTAGGAAACTATCAAGACGCAGCTGAAAGAGACGCTTTAATCAGAAAATTAACCGATTCAGGTTCTTTGGATGCTAATTTTTTCTATAATATGAACATACTATCATATTATGTTTTTTCAAAAATGGCGACTACCAAAGAAGAAGCACAATACGAGTGTATTCAAAAACAAGGAAAGCCACTTTTTGGAAAATCGTTTATTGCAAATGTAGTTTCGGATAACTCAATTAAGGAATAAATTAACAACCATAAAAAGAATATTTGCTATAAACACAGTATTTTTACTGAAATTAAAATCACACATGAACCCCGCTAATATGAACTATTTTTCAGTAGTATTTTGTACTATTTTATTTTCAGTTACTTCGAGTTTTTCGCAAGAAAAAATAGATAAATATGTTGTTGTTAAAGGAGAAACAGTAAACCAAATTGCTCAAAAATTTAAAATTACTCCTTACGAAATTTATAAACTTAATCCAGATGCACAAAACGGATTAAAACCAAATAGTGTATTATTGATTCCAAAAAGTAATGGAAAAAGTAATGTGACTTCTGCTAAAACAACAAAACAATTGCCTAAAACACATGTTGTCATTGCTAAGGAAACTTTATTTGGAATTGAAAACAAATACGGTGTGACAGATGAAGCTTTGAAAAAAGCAAATCCAGATCTTGAAAAATATGGTTTACAAGTAGGTCAAGTTTTGAATATTCCTTCAAAAAATAATTCAAAAACTACTGTGGCAGCCAAGAATGTAGCTATTTATCATACGGTACTGGCAAAAGAAACTAAGTATTCAATTGCCAAGCAATATGATATTACTATTGAAGAATTGGAACGCAAAAATCCTGAGATTGTGGCCAGTTTAACTGTTGGGTATGAGTTGTTGATAAAAGGAAACGGACCTAAACCAGTAGCCAAAGTTGTTCCTGTCGAATCAAAAGTTTCTAGTGAAAAGCATGTGGCCGTTAGTGTTCCTGAAGCCATAAGTTATATTGATTACACAGTGAAACCAAAAGAAACATTTTATAGTTTGTCTAAAATGTTTGGATTGACACAACAGCAATTGATTGAATTGAATCCAATTTTGTCAGCTGGTGTTCAAGAAGGAATGGTTTTGAAAGTGCCTTCAAAATCAAATCAAATTGCTGCGAATTCTACCAAACAGAAAGTAGTTTTAACTCAAAAAAGCAGTCAGGACAAAAAGACTTTAGTGTTGTTGCTGCCTTTCAATATTGCCAAAAATGGTGGTGATACTATCAGTTCTACTGTCAATAGATTGAACAATGATAAATTTCTAAACATGACCTTAGATTTTTATTCAGGTGCGATGATGGCGATAGATTCAGCGAAACAAGTTGGCGTTTCTATCGATGTGAAAATTTTTGATTCTAATGAAACCAAAACTACTTCAAATGTTACTTCTATTTTTAGTGATAGCAATCTTGCCAATGCAGATGCGGTAGTGGGACCGTTTTACCAAAGCAATGTAGAAAGAACATCTAGTTTGTTTGCTCAAAACAATGTACCTGTAATTTCGCCATTGTCTAAAGACGCAGGTAATCCAATGCCAAATTTATATCAATCTATTGTATCAACATCTGTTTTGAAAACAGCCATGTTTGATTTTTTAACTGCTAAGCAAGGAAATGTGATTGCGGTGATTGATAAGA
>DATEOV010000489.1:0-3864 GCA_035273645.1 Flavobacterium sp.
GATGATTTGGCCGTTAATGCCGAAAAAGCTTCCGGATTTGTTTCCTCAAGAGAACTTCCCGTATTATGGGCAATTGCAAAAGGTTCTTTCATCAATAAATTAATCATTTTGCCTATCGCCTTTCTGCTGAGTGCTTTTTTCCCTTTGGCAATTATAATAATCTTAGTGCTTGGAGGTCTTTTTTTAGCCTATGAAGGCGCCGAAAAAATATACGAATACGTGTTCCCTCATAAACATTCAACGACAGAAACCAAAATCCAAGAGTTCACCGAAACCGAAATTTTGGAATTTGAGAAAGAAAAAATAAAATCAGCAATAGTAACCGATTTTATTTTATCGGTAGAGATTGTAATTATTGCGCTAGGCACCGTAATTAAGGAAACTCTAATGTCTCAAATTCTTGTTGTTTCTTTTATTGCTGTATTGGCAACCGTTGGTGTTTACGGAATCGTAGCCATTATTGTAAGGATGGATGAACTGGGTTTTAAACTCATTGGAATGAGCACAAAAGAAAACAGCGCATCAAAAATTATAGGTAGCATATTGGTACAAGCCTTACCAAAGATCATTAAAAGTTTAGCCGTAATTGGCACAATAGCCCTGATTTTAGTGGCTGGAGGCATATTTGTACATAATATTGACTTTTTACATCATACATTGCCTCAATTACCTTCCATTTTAAAAGAATTCAGCATAGGACTTATAATTGGGTTGATTGTTTTGGGAATTGTTACCTTATTCAAAAAAATGTTTAAAAAAAACTAAATACACTTTTACTCTATGAATAATTAAAAAACTAAAACCAAAAAACTGGAAGGCGGCTACAGTTTTTTGGTTTTGAGAATTATCGTTGTGAGGTGCTATTTTTTTGTTAATTTATGCATTCAAATTTATTTTTGCATTGTTTGGACTAGCATATTACCACTAAATTCACCTGTAATTTGCTTATTTAGTTCTGTCTTAATTGAAAAAGAAACGGTGTAGTTTTTATCAGAAATATGATTAATAGTAAAAGTCCCATCTATTACATCTTCACTTGTAATATTTGTTGAGATGTCGCTCTTTATTATATCTCTATAAGTGCTCATATCTATTTCGAAATTTTTAATTAAATCTGCAGCTGTGTAGGTTCCTGAAATATTAGTATTGTAAGGATAATTAAAACTAAATTGAACTGATTTAAAAGTAGTTGAAGAAGTTGATGCTTCAAGAGTCATCGCAAAGTCATTAGTATCAGTATTGTCCTTAGTAAAAAAACCTTGAAGAATAGGAGCTGTAATTTCAAGTTTAGGTCCATTATCAATTTGGATATATCCTTTTCCAAAATTTAAATTGTTTGTATTTTCAACTATAGTTTCATCATTCTCACTTTTGCTGCAAGCATTTGACAAAAAGATTGTTAATAATAATAAAAGAAGTTTAAAATTTGTTTTCATTTGTTTAGTTAGATTACGGTTAAAGTTTATTTTCTTATAGTAAATTCAGATGGCTTGGATATGTAAAAAAGTCTCTCATCCCATAAAAGACTATCTAAACAAATATAATAAAATTATTACTAATTCATTATAATCTGCAAAATTTCTTACTGAATTAAGTACCACTTTTGGTTTTATGGATCCTTGCTTTGGCAATTTGATAGGCGGAATAATAGTTTTTATTATTGTGACTACGATTGTGTTTTATACGAAAGTAAAACTGAACAAGAGCCCAATTTAATTATAGGTTTTATAAGTATGCTTTTGGCTTTTATTTCTTTTAGAGGATAACAAAAAGGCAGAATGTAGACTCCCTGCCCCGATTACTTCACTATACTTTTATTTTTATTTTTATAGGAGTTCAGCGAACTTCGTTTGCAGCAGAAATCCTTATAAGCCAGGGTTCAGCTTATAAGACTACTTCTCAATACTTTATTTTCATAGGTGTTAAGTGAACTTTGTTTGAAACGGAAAGCGGGACAATATTACCTAAAAGTCAAATGTTTCTGCTGCTAAAATTAACAATCGACTTATACTTCCACTATTTTCCTCTCCCCTATTTGTTGTCTCCACATCGCATAATACAAGCCTTTCTCATTCAATAAATCTTGATGCTTTCCTTGCTCGATTATTGCCCCTTGCTCCAATACATATATTCTGTCTGCGTGCATAATCGTGGACAAACGATGCGCAATCAATACTGTAATTTGGTCTTGCTTGGAAGAGATGCTTCGAATGGTTTGCGTAATCTCCTCTTCTGTGATGGAATCCAAGGCCGAGGTCGCTTCATCAAACAACAGTAATCGAGGGTTTCTCAATAACGCCCTTGCAATCGACAATCGCTGTTTCTCCCCACCCGAAACTTTAATACCGCCTTCGCCGATAGTTGTGTCCAAGCCTTTTTCAGCTCTCACCAATAAATTTTGACAGGCCGATTTTTGCAAAACATCATTTATTTCTTCATCGGTAGCATTTGGTTTCACGAACAATAAATTGTCTTTTATGGTTCCAGAAAACAATTGCGCATCTTGAGTCACAAATCCTAATTGTTGACGCAACTCCGTTAAGTCAATGTCTTTGGCGTTTATTCCATTGTAAAAAATTGCGCCTTCTTCTGGGGTGTATAAACCAACCAACATTTTTACCAAAGTCGTTTTACCGCTTCCCGAAGGCCCGACAAAAGCAATGGTCTCTCCGGCTTTGGCCTCAAAAGAAATGTCTTTGACAGCATAAGAAGTGGCCGTTTGGTGTTTGAACGAAATGTTTGAGAATCTCAAATTATTAATAAAACCAATTGTTTTAGGATATAGCGGTTTCTCTTCGCTTTTGGCATTCATCAAATCACCAAAATTATCCATCGAAGCTTTTGTTTCGTTATAGGTAGCAATAACATTTCCTAATTCCTGTAGAGGATTAAACAAAAAGAAAGAGAAAAACATTAACGTAATTAAATCTCCCGGTTTGATGATTCCTTGAAAAATGAACATGTACAACGCAAAAACCAAACCGGTTCTCATAAAATGTACCGTTGTTCCTTGTATAAAACTCAACGAACGAATAAATCGAACTTTCTTCAGCTCCAGCCCTAATATTTTTATTGTCGTGCTGTTTAGACGATTCACTTCCTGCTCAGTCAAACCCAAACTTTTCACTAATTCAATATTGCGCAGTGATTCGGTTGTAGCTCCTGCCAAAGCAGTTGTTTCGCCTAGAATTTCCCTGGACACTTTCTTGATTTTTGTACCCAAAAAAGAACTGATAAACGCAACAACGGGAACAGTTGCCAAAAAAATTGGCCCCAACAGCCAATGGATGTTAATCGCATAACCCATCACAAATACGATTCCGATAATCGTTTGAAAAACTAACGAAATAGATAAAGTGATGAACTTTTCGCAATCAATTTTTACTTTCTGAAGCTTTCCTAATGTTTCTCCACTTCGTTGATCCTCGAAATCTTGGAAAGGTAATTCCAACGCTTTTTGAATACCGTCGGTGTACATTTTTGCTCCTGTTCGCTGAATGATGATATTGGTGAAATAATCCTGGAAATTTTTGGCAATTCTTGACATCATCGCGGCTCCCAAAGATAAAGCCAACCAACCCAAAACTGCTTTGGTAAAATTTGCATAATTATGATTGAAACTGGCTACTCCAACACCACATTGATTCAATAATTTACCAATAATAATGGAGTCACATAAGGAAAAACATTGGTTGATTGCTGCTAAAAACAAGGCTAAAAATAATAAAGGCTTGTGATCTTTGATGTAGGTATATAATATCTTCATTGTACTTTCTAAAAATTGAAATACAAAACTACAACTATTGGATTCAAAAAATTAAAATTGACTGCAATAATAATACCGATTATACAAAATATATAGAC
>DATEOV010000490.1:0-3768 GCA_035273645.1 Flavobacterium sp.
GAATTAAATGTATTTTGCTGTATGCTAAACACATAGGATTTATATAGCACGATTTTTAGATTGCTTAAGTTTAATTTATTTTAAACTTTGCTTGTATATCACCAAATAATTAAGCTTCTTTGTAAGAATTTTAAAACCAATTTTTTTCAGAATTATCATTTACCAAAACTGTATTTTTAAAATAGTCATTAATAAAATTTTTGTTGTAAAAGCAAAAGTGAAAGGCAATACACTATACGATCATTAACAAATAAAATTTACATATGAAAACTAAGATTTTACTTTTACTGCTATTAATAATGAGTTCCTACAGTTATAGCCAAGAGAAAGATACTGTTCCTTTTAAACGAAATGAGTTGAAAATAAATGCATTACTGTTAATTGCTGGTGCTTTTGAAGTAACTTATGAGCACGTGCTTAATGAAGAATCTGGAGTTGGAGTTGCGGTTTTTGCCAGTTTTGATAAAGATATTGATACCAAGTTCAGTCTAACTCCCTATTATCGCTTTTATTTTGGAAAAAAACCTGCTTCTGGTTTTTTTGTAGAAGGTTTTGGAATGCTTAATACATATGAGAGAGATGGTTATAACAAATATGATTATAATACTGGAGCATTGGTTGACGCTGTTCCAGACAAAAATATAACTGATTTCGCGCTTGGTTTCGGAATTGGATCCAAATGGGTAAACAAAAAAGGATTTCTGTTTGAAATAAATTTGGGCGTAGGAAGGAATTTATTTAACAGTTCTGATGAATATAAAGATGATTACGATGATTATCATAATGATGAGAATGATTATCAAATAGTGGGACGTGGGGGATTCTCAATCGGTTATCGATTTTAACAAATAAAAAATGCTTCTCAATTGAGAAGCATTTTTTATTTAAAAATATTATAAAATTACATTTTCATCAGCCAATTTTTCATCGAAACTTCATTTTCGATAATTGATTTCAAGTCGGCAATCGCTACACGATCTTGTTTCATTGTGTCTCTATGTCGAATCGTAACTGTTTGGTCTTCGATAGTTTGATGATCAACTGTAATACAGAAAGGAGTTCCTAAAGCATCTTGTCTTCTGTAGCGTCTTCCTACTGCGTCTTTTTCATCATAAGACACATTGAAATCCCATTTCAAATCATCAATGATTTTTTTCGAAATTTCCGGTAATCCGTCTCTTTTTATTAATGGTAAAACGGCCGCTTTTGTTGGAGCTAAAACCGCTGGTAATTTCAATACTGTTCTAGTTGAACCGTCTTCCAATGTTTCTTCTTTTAGAGAAGTTGCGAAAACAGCCAAGAACATTCTATCCAAACCAACTGAAGTTTCTACCACATAAGGAACATAGTTTTCATTCAGTTCAGGGTCAAAATATTGTAGCTTTCTACCTGAGAATTCTTCGTGCGCTTTTAAGTCAAAGTCAGTTCTGGAGTGTATTCCTTCTAATTCCTTGAAACCAAAAGGAAAATTGAATTCGATATCGGCTGCTGCATTCGCGTAGTGAGCCAATTTTTCGTGATCATGAAAACGGTAATTTTCTTTTCCTAAATCTAATGATAAATGCCAGTTCAAACGAGTAGTTTTCCAATGTTCGTACCATTGCATTTCTTCACCTGGACGTACAAAAAACTGCATTTCCATTTGTTCAAATTCACGCATACGGAAGATGAACTGTCTTGCAACGATTTCGTTTCTGAACGCTTTCCCAGTTTGAGCAATTCCAAAAGGAACTTTCATTCTCCCTGATTTTTGAACATTCAAGAAATTCACAAAAATACCTTGTGCTGTTTCTGGACGCAAATATAAATCCATTGCCGTATCTGCAGAAGCTCCTAATTTGGTACCAAACATCAAGTTGAATTGACGTACTTCTGTCCAATTTCTAGAACCTGATTCTGGACAGGCAATTTCTAATTCTTCGATTAAAGCTTTTACATCTTCCAAATCGCCAGCTCCCAAAGAACGTCCCATTCTTTCCAGAATTTCTCTTTCTTTAGCTAGATATTCTACGACTCTAGCATTGGTTGTGATGAATTCCTGTTCGTTGAAAGCGTCTCCAAAACGAGCTTTCGCTTTTTCGATTTCTTTTTTAGCTTTTAGATTCAGCTTTTCAGCATAATCTTCAATCAGAACATCGGCTCTGTATCTTCTTTTCGAATCTTTGTTGTCTATTAATGGATCGTTGAATGCATCAACGTGGCCAGACGCTTTCCAAGTTGTTGGGTGCATCAATATAGCCGCGTCAAGTCCTACGATGTTATCGTTCATTTGAACCATTGATTTCCACCAATATTCGCGTATGTTCTTTTTTAATTCTACTCCGTTTTGTGCATAATCATAGACTGCACTTAAACCATCGTATATTTCGCTTGACGGAAAAATAAATCCGTATTCCTTTGCGTGCGAAACTACATTCTTAAATAAATCTTCTTGTTTTGCCATAGTGGTGCAAAAATATAAAAAGGGAAATTAAAAAAAGAAAAAAAATGAAGTTTGAAGTGGTGGTTTTCTTATTTTTATGGATAAATCACTTTTTTTATGCTTAATTCCTTGATTAATTTGTTTTTCCCAAAGCTTTGCGCTGGCTGTAACTCATTTATAGGCACTAATGAATCTATAATCTGTACGGTCTGCCGACATGAATTGCCTCTAACGAATCATCATTTGAATCCCGAAAATGAAGCTTTCAAAAAGTTTTATGGCCGAATCCCAGTCGAACATGTTTCGGCCTTATTGTATTTTCATAAGAAAGGAATGGTTCAGGAAATGATTCATAATTTGAAATACAAAGGTCATGAAGAAATAGGGAGTTTGTTGGGCGAATGGTACGCATCTGACCTAATAGATAGTCCCTTTTTGAATAATGTTGATGTAATTATTCCGGTTCCGCTACATAGAAAAAGATTGAAAGAACGAGGTTATAATCAGGTTACAAATTTTGGGCTGGCTTTATCTGAGAATTTTAAAATTCCGTTGAATGATTCGATTTTAATGCGGAAAGTGTATTCTAAAACCCAGTCGAAGAAAAACCTTTTGGGAAGGACAGAAGGAATTGAAACGGTTTTTGATGTTGTTTTCGCCGAAGAAGATTCGAATAAGCATTATCTTTTAATTGATGATGTTTTGACTACAGGAGCAACTCTTGAAGCTTGTTCCAAAGCATTGCTGAAAATTCCAGGAGCCAAGATTAGTATTGTCTGTATGGCGATGGCGCATTCTTGATTTTAATTTATATATTCGTAAGTAACATTCTTTAAATTTTAAAAATGAAGCTACTAATTATTGCCCTTACTATTTTAATTATAAATTTTAATTGTTATGGGCAAACGAAAAAAATAGTTGGAGAGGTTCGAAATTCTAAATCTAACTTAGCATATGTAAACATTGGGATTGCAAACAAAACAGTCGGTACGGTATCAAATGCCGAAGGATTTTTTAATCTTGTTTTGAATGATGCAGTCAAACCAAATGATACTGTTACTTTTTTTTATGTTGGTTTTAAACCCGAAAAATATTTGGTTTCGGAACTAAATAAAGAAAATAATATCATTTTACTTTCACCAGAACAGATGGAGTTGAATGAAGCTGTGGTTAGTTCAAATAAAATTAAATTAAAACCGGAAAAAATAGGAAGGGACACCAAAGGGTTAAGTTTGCAGAATTCGAATTCTGGGGAAAATGTTGACGACAGATTGAGTAAAGAAAATGGTATGAAGCTAAAAATAAATAGTAATTGCCATATAAAAGACTTAAATTTTGATATTACT
>DATEOV010000491.1:0-9771 GCA_035273645.1 Flavobacterium sp.
ATTATTTCAAGGATGAAAGATTTCAATCTTTACGGATCAAATGAATCTTTTCTTCGTCAGTCCTCTTTTTTTTGTTTAAAAATTTTATCTAAAGAGCTTAACAAAAAATGAAGCTTTGCGATTTAGTTATTTGATACGAAGAGTGCTATTCTTTTAAGAATTTTACTTTGCTTAATATATTTTTTGCAACTTTTTTACCCTGAGCAATGCTTTTTACACAGGTTTCTTTGTAGTGTAAACCACCATAGAAACGGCTGTCTGCCATTTCCTGACCCAACTGTGTGAAAGTGGTATAACTTCGGGGTGGATAATTGAGATAATCGTATGTATGAAGAGTCATTGGAAAATTCTCTCCAAAAGAATTACTCATCATGGTGAGTACGGCTCCGTTTGTGGTGGCATGTCCAGAAGGGAACTCGGGGTGATTAGGAGTACCAATATAAGGATTCCAAGCTGAATCGATGTAAGCCTTAATGTAAGTCACAGGACGGATAACATTGAAAATGTATTTATTGGTAAACAAAACAACCGTAGCATCATGTTGCGCTATACCTACTTTGGCATAGGTGATGGCAGCCTGATCCAGTGTTGGGTGGGCTATTCTCAATGCTTCTGATAGTATCCACACAAACCCTCCTCCAGCAGCATAACCAATGGGGGCATCTTTAAAATAATCTGCCATGTTTTTCTGATCAGTGGTGAGTGTTGTAGGTGTTGCAGATGCATTGTACACTTCTTTTACCATTGCATAAAATAGCGAGTTCTCATCGGTGGAGAATGGTGGCAGAGGAGTAAGTGCTGTATCATCTGCAGAACCTGAAACAATTAACCTGCGTTGATATGCAAAGGCACCAATCGCCGGGGTACCTGCAGGAGCTGTTGGAATCCAAAGACCAGTGCCTTCAGGTGGAAGCCCTGAGCCTGTAGGAAGAACATAAGGTGAATTTACGTTTGCCGAACCATCAGTCGCCGCCCAGTTGGCTACCCTGGTGGCAACTTCTTTTCCAAATGCGATGGAGCGCTGAAGGGTAGCAGCATCTACTTCAGTAGCATAACCTGCGTTCAAATTATTTTCCAGGTCGGTCATGGCTGTCTTGTTGGCATCGGCAGTGGTTGGAAACAGCCGTCTGCTTATTTCGGCCAGTGCGGCATTGGCGCTAGCTGCCCAATGATAGGCCTTTCCTGGTTCAGTAGAAGGCATTTTAGGAAAACCGTTCAGCTGTCCTGTGAGGGATTGATAAGCTGGCATGCCAGGCACTACAGCTTCATACAAAGCAATACCAGAATACGCCTGAGCCCTATCAGAACTCTGGGATCCAGTTCCTTGAGGCAAGGGAATACGAAACATAGTTAACTGCATATTCAGCCAGCTCACTGCTACATCTGAAGAGAATGTTTTAGTTTGTTGTAAATGACCATTACCTTTTTTGGCTGATCTTTCTGTTGATTCTATTTCAGAAAAATCTTCCTGTTGACAAGAGAACAATGTTACAAATGCTACAAATAACACTGTTTTTATGGGTGTAAATGTCTTTTTCATTTTAATGAGTTTTAACGTAAAAAATTAAAAAAAATCATTTTGAAGTAATAATGATTTTTTCATTCAAAATTTTATAATCGAAAAATTAGTTGAAGTACTAATTCTTTCAGGGATGAAAGATTTCTGATTTTAGGGATTAAAAAAATCTTTTCCTCGTTTGGCCTTTGTTTTTCTAGAGTGCTAAAAAACAACCAATTAAGATGATTAAAATGCTCGCAAATTTATGGGAATAATTAAAATCTTTAATCTTTAATCCATCAACTACCTAAATATCAGTTGAATAACATTTTTTTTAATAAAAAAATAAACATTTACCTAAACTCTTTTTTTTATAAGTTCATAAAAAACAATATTAGGCACGAACAAGTAAAAACAATATACCCGATGGTGCAGATTTACTTCGTCAGTTCGCTTCGCTCGGGCTCTTCTTACCTCGCAAAGACTTTAACAACCAAAATTCGATTACTGTGCCTTTTTGGGGAATGATGAAAAAAAGCAAAATGTCTTCCTTTAGCCCCGATTGAAGTGGAAATCCTTTTTGTGCCGGTGTTCGGCACAAAAGATTGAAACGGAAAGCGGGACCTATGCCGATAAAAGAGCCAAAAACTTCTGCTCCAAAAAATACTAATCGAACCCTGGCCACAGAATGTTTTAGAATCTTGATTAATAAAACATACTTTTAAATCAGTTCATTTTAAATATTTTCTTAACTTTATAAGGTATTTACATTCAGCGAATTACTCTTATACATTCGTGTTTCCTCCCCTATTTCTACAAACCATTTGCCTAACAAATGTTGGTGGGTTTTATTTTTTTGATTTCACGTAATTTATCAGCAAACCGAAGACTATATTTTGCTCTTTTTGAGTCCTTTGGTCAACATATTTTTTGAAAGTAACTTAATAATAATTTTAAAACTTAATCAAAATGGAAAATAATGCAAACGAAAAAAGTCTTTATGAACGTCTAGGCGGTACAGAAGGAATAACTACCATTGCCACCGAAGTTATAGAAGCCCATATGGTGAACCCTGACATTAAAGCAAGATTTCTTCCTCTAAAAGATAACCCAGAGCATTTAGCTGTAGTTAGAAAGCATGTGATTGATTTTTTTGTCATGGGTAGTGGAGGTCCACAACAGTACTCTGGCAAAGATATGCACACAGCCCATGTTGGAATGAATATCAGTCAAGGAGAATACTTGTGCGTGATGGACGATATCATGTCTGCTCTTGACAAAAATAACATTGACGAGCAATCCAAAAAAGATGTTCTGGCTATCATTTATTCATTAAAAGACCAAATGATTGGGGTATAATAACGGAATATTTAAAAATGTCTTGTCCTGAAAATAGGTTTACCCAAAAGTATAAACCATTTCAGAACAAGACAACACAAGCTAAACAATTATAGATTTACAAACCTTAAACTGGTTTCTGGCACAAAACCAACTAAACTAGCCTGCAAGACGTAATTTAATTGCAGATATAAAAGGGTTATCAGCAACTCTTAGAGATATTTTGTAAATTCAATAACTTAAAATATAGAATTATGCGAAACACTTTCTATTTACTTTGTTCTATTTTAATTTGCTGTTCCTGCAATCAAGACAAAAAAAATCAAACAGCAAATAAAGCTAATACCGTATCCAATAATAATAGTTGCAACACACCTGAAGTGACAGACAAAAATTGGTATTCGTCAGGTAAAAAGGCTCCCTTATTTACAGGATTAGGTGGTCTTTATTTTCCTATTTCCACAAAAAACAAAGAAGTCCAAAAATATTTCGATCAGGGACTAATGCTTTCCTTTGGATTTAATCATGCTGAAGCGGCCCGTTCTTTTTTTGAGATTACACGACAAGAACCTAAATGCGCTATGGGTTGGTGGGGCTTTGCTTATGTTCTTGGTCCAAATTACAATGCCGGCATGGAAAAGGATAATTTTCTGCGAGCTTTCAACGCTGTAAAAAAAGCAAAATTATATTCGGCCTCTTGCACCGAAAAAGAAAAAGATTTGATTGATGCCTTAACATATCGCTATTCCAACGATACCACTATTGTGCGTTCCGTACTTGATTCTTCATATGCCGTTGCAATGCGAAAAGTATATAAAAAATATCCAAAGGATGTCACTGTGTGTGCTCTGTTTGCGGAATCATTAATGAATCTGCATCCCTGGAATTTATGGAATAAAGACGGAACAGTCCAGCCATGGACACCTGAAATAATCGCAGTACTCAAAAAAAGCCTGTCACTGGAGCCAAAACATGCCGGTGCAAACCATTTTTATATACATGCCGAAGAAATGTCACAACATCCCGAAAATGCACATACGAGTGCCGACTTACTTCGCGATTTGGTTCCTGGCTCAGGGCATTTGGTACATATGCCATCACATATTTACATAAGAACCGGGCGTTATCACGATGGTGTAACAACCAATCTGAAAGCTGTTGAAACTGACAGTTCCTATGTGGATGCCTGCCATGCCCAAGGAGCGTATCCTCTAGCTTATTATCCTCATAATTATCATTTCATTGCGGCTTGTGCCACACTTAGTGGAGAAAGTAAAATTGCCTTAAAAGGTGCTATCGGAACTGCCAACCACGCCCACAAAAAATTACTGCTCGATCCTGCTTGGGCCACTTTACAGCATTATTATTCAATTCCTTGGTATGTAGAAATCAAACTTGGTTTATGGAAGGATATCCTGAACTCTCCTGCTCCTAAAAAAGAGTTGAAATACCCTTTGGTGATTTGGCATTATGCCCAAGGAATGGCAATGCTTTCTAAAAATCAGCCAACCGAAGCAAAAAAACATCTTGCCTCCATGAGGAAAATAATGACCGATCCCAAAATAAAAGATTTGACAATTTGGGGAATTAACAGTGTATTTGACTTATGTGAAATAGCCTCAAAAACTTTGGAAGGAGAAATTAACGCCAAAGAAAAAAATTATGCTAAAGCCATTTCTCTTTTGAAAGAAGCCATAGTCAAAGAAGATTTATTGAACTATAATGAACCACCAGATTGGTTTTTCTCTGTTCGTCATCATTTAGGCGCTTTATTGATTGATGCGGGAAAATATAATGATGCTGCAAAAATATATGAAGAAGATTTAAAAAACTTCCGCAATAACGGTTGGGCTCTAAAAGGACTTATGAATGCCTACGAAAAGCTTGGTGATAAAAAAAGATATGAAGAAGCAAAAATTCGCTTTAATGAGGCTTGGAAATATGCTGATTTTGAAATTACTTCTTCTAGGATATTATAATGAAACTTAAAAAACAATTCGTTACTGACCTCATCAAATTGTATAAATCCATTATTGGCTTAACTTTGCATATCTAAATTAATCCTATAAAAACATTAAAAAATACAACCATGAATATTTTGGAATTAATACAAAAACGATATACAGCAAAACAATACAACACTGAGAAAGCAATACCAGAAGAAAAAATTGAAGCGTTGAAAGAGATTTTACGCCTCACTCCTTCTTCTATAAATATTCAGCCTTGGAAATTTACATTTGTACAAAATCCAGAAATGAAGACAAAATTAGCTTCGGTTTCAAAGCATAATGAAGAAAAAATAAATCAAGCCAAACTATTGGTTGTATTTAGCGTGGCAGATGATTTGGATGCTTTTCAAAAAGTGGTGGACAAGGAATTACCGCAAGCCAGAAGGGATTGGTACATTCAAATTAAAGCAAGTACGCCAGAAGCCGATTTGAAAGTATGGTTATCCAAACAAGTTTATATAGCCTTGGGAGTTGGTTTGACGGCCAGTATTTCATTAGGTCTGGATTCGACTGCTATGGAAGGTATAGAATCGGATAAATACATGGATATTCTTAACATGAAAGCATACAAACCTCTATTTGCAATGGCTGTAGGTTATGGTTCCGAAGATGATTTCAACCGAACTGAAGTAACTCCAAAATCCAGGAGATTACTAGAAAGCGTAATTGAAACTATTTAGCAAAAGCTGAATATTTACGATCCAAAAAACAAAAAAGCAACTCGTAATAGAGTTGCTTTTTTAGTTTATGCAATCTAATGACTAACCCGTAAATAATACAACTTTTCCAAAAAGTATTATAATACAAACTTTAACCTATACTCTGACCTTTACAAAGTTGGAATTAATTTAAAAACTAAACATTATGAACAATATATTCAGAGGCCTATTAGCAGGTTATGGAGCAAAAAAACTAGGAGGTGGATGCTTCGGTACAATTTTAGTCTTTATAATTATCTGGGTGCTTTTGGGGCAGTGCAGTTAAAAATTTAAATTCTATTCAACAAAAAATTATAAACAATCTAAAACAAAACAGTTATGAGTACAGGTAAAGTAATACTAGGAACAACAGCGGGTCTTGCTATAGGCGGAATTTTAGGAATTCTATTTGCTCCAGAAAAAGGTTCGGTAACCCGAAAACAAATCTTGGATAAAGGAAGTGATTATGCAGATGGTTTGAAATCAAAACTCAACGAGTTTTCAGATTCCATTACAGATAAACTTCAAAGCGCAAAAGAATTTACCCAAGCACTAACAGAGGATGCGAAAGCAGAATTTGATGAAGCAAAAAATTATGACAATCAGATTCCTTCAAAATATTAATCCTAAATAAAATATATTATGACTGAGGATACAACCCCAATAGCAATGCTTTTTGAGCGGGCAGAAGATTACAGTAAAACAACATTAAAGTTGTTTAAGTTGAATGCCATAGACAAATCCGCCGATGTAGCTTCGTCTCTCGTTTCACGACTTGCAGTGATTATGACCGTTGTATTCTCAGTTTTAATTATAAGCATAGGAGTGTCAATATGGTTAGGAAAACTGCTTGGCGATGCCTCTTACGGTTTTTTTATAGTTGGTACTTTTTATGTCTTCATGGCAATTATTCTTCACCTATTTCGTAAACAATGGCTAAAATATCCTGTTAGCAATTCAATTATTAAACAAATGCTAAAAGAGAAAATGCTATGAAAATGAGAAACGAAACAGATTCATTAAATGAATTGATAGCTATTCAGGAACAGAAATATGATTCTGAATTGAAAGCCCTAAAAGAGCAATTTGATCTTACCTATGAAAGTTTAAAACCTGTCAGCCTGATCAAAAGCTTATTTCACGAAGTTACCACTTCACCAGAAATAAAAAATGATTTAGTTGGAAATACCATCGGCTTAGGTGCAGGATTTCTTTCCAAAAAACTTTTGGTAAACAATTCTCATAGTCCAATCAAAAAGGTGTTAGGAACAATACTCCAATTTGCAATGGCTAATGTGGTTGCTAAGCATTCGGATAGCATCAAAAACATTGGAAGCAATCTTTTGAATATTTTTTTGCATAAAAATAAAAACTAAGCAAATTATTGTATTTACAACAAATTAGAATTGCTTTATCAATACCTCAGCTCTGCGATTCCAATACTAAATTATAAAAGTGTAGTTTTTTAGTAGATATTCTTCAGATTTAGTCATTTCTTCAGACTAAACCATTCTTTAAAATATGTTTTTTCTTATTTTTGAATAAAAAAATTGCATTTTATCGATATTTTAACTAAGTTTAACTAATTTTATAGAGCTTTTGAAAGCTTAAACCAAGCTAAAAAGCTGTAAACGTTTGTCTTTTAAAGAATTTAAACAAAAGAATGTCTTGGCTCTTATTATTAACCAAAAGAATTAATAAAACTATACTATTATGAAATCAACATTGAACAACTTAATTGATTTTTTTGCAACTGTTTATGATTTGGTTATTGAATTTTTTGCATTGCAATATGATTTGGTCATTGGCTTTATAATCTTTTTAGGAGAGTATTTAAAATGGGTAACTACTAGTTCTACCAAGTCTACCGATTTCTCCACACCTGCTGAGGAATCAATAAAAGTACATAATCAAAATCATTTCGATGTACGATAATTGTTCCTATTAAATGCAAATCAACCTATGCATTATAGAAACATTACGGGAAATAAATAGCCATAATTGATAAAATCCCACCAACGTTTAAAAAACAATATCCTTACCTTTGGAACAATACCAAAACAACAATCGAAAAGCACATCCTTTCGATTAATTAAAAAACAAAAAATGAAGTTCAAAGGAGTTATTTTTGATTTAGACGGAACACTGGTTAATTCACTTGAAGACATTGCGGATGCAATGAACACTGTTCTTCAAAACCTCAACTACCCCACTCATAATTATGAAGCTTATCAATATTTCATTGGCAGTGGACTTCGGAATCTGGTGAGCAAAGCATTGCCCGAAGCACATAATGATGAAAAAAGTATCGATAGTTGTTACCAACTGATGATTGAGGAATATAGCGATAATTGTACCAGTAAAACAAAACCTTATGATGGGATTATCGAATTATTGGACCACTTAATTTCAAACAATATAAAACTAAGTGTATTTTCGAATAAATCGGATGAGCTAACCAAGAGAATCACGACTACCTTATTCCCAAACTATTTTGACCCTATAGTAGGTTTGAGTGTAGAAGAGCTAAAAAAACCAAATCCATCTGAAGCCATAGCAATAAGTAAAAGCTTAGGATTGAAAACCGAAGAAATAATTTTCGTTGGAGATTCCGGTATTGATATGCAAACGGCCACTAACGCCAATATGTTTGCAGTAGGTGTGTTTTGGGGATATAGACCAAAAGAAGAATTGATTGCAGAAGGTGCAAAGCATGTGTTAAGTAATCCTTTGGATTTAAATCAAATTTTACAACCCAATGATGTAAATATATTGACATAACTATTTGCTGAATGTCATAGATTAATTACTTGTAATCTTGTATCAACAATATATCTGCTATTTTATTGTACTGGAGTATTTTTCTCGAAAGTCAAATAATCAATAGCGGTTTCACCCTTGCTGTCATCTTTTAGTTTCACAGAAGTACCTGTGTTTTCAATTACTTTCCAATCCCTATTCAAATCTTGAAAGAAGTCGTTCGGACCGATTGAAACCTTAAAAATTGTACTAAAAAGATCGTTATCACTCGTGCTTTTAACTACAGACCACATACCTGTATAGGAATTAGCTTCTTTGGTAGCGGTCAATACATTATTGCCCCCAAAAGTAAAATCATACCCCACATAATTCACAGTTTCATCCTTGCCGGAATTGTAAAAATAACTAACCTTCCATGTTCCATCTTTTACGGCATCGCTTACGTCGTCAACCGTATTTTTACTATCATCATTACTACAGGAAACAAAAGTTGCAACCACAACAGTTATCAATAAAACAAATCGGTATATATTTCTGAATTCCATAATTACTTACAAGTCTTAAGTTATCGCTATTTTAAAATTGTGTCTTTTGTAAAATTAAGAATTAAAATTTGACTACAAATCAATTATTGAAAAGTAATACTTATCAATAAGAACCCTTAAATATTTAACTCATATTTGCATCTGTTATTTCATTAAATCGATACATTTGTTAGGTAACCATATTTTAAAATCATGAGAATAGAAACCGAACTTAAATTAGGATTTAAAGATGTAATGATCAGGCCCAAACGCTCAACATTAAAGAGTCGATCAGAGGTTTCATTGGAGAGGGAATATAAGTTTTTACACAGTTCCATCGCTTGGTCAGGAGTTCCTATCATGGGAGCCAACATGGATACGGTGGGAACTTTTGAAATGGCATTGGTATTGGCCAAAGAAAAACTTTTCACGGCCATTCATAAGCATTATTCTCTTGAGCAATGGGATGAATTCATGAAAAATGCACCGGAAAACATTCAGGATTATATTGCGGTCAGCTCAGGAACCGGAAAAAATGATTTCAATAAAATAGGTCAAATATTTGAACAAAGTCCGCAATTAAAATTCATTTGCATTGATGTTGCCAACGGCTATTCGGAGCATTTTGTGAGTTTTCTAAAAAAAGCGCGCAATCAATATCCAGACAAAGTAATTATTGCCGGAAATGTAGTTACTGGCGAAATGGTCGAAGAATTATTATTGGCCGGTGCCGATATCGTAAAAGTGGGAATCGGTCCAGGATCGGTTTGCACCACGAGGGTAAAAACGGGTGTGGGTTATCCCCAACTTTCCGCCATTATTGAATGTGCCGATGCCGCGCATGGCTTGGGAGGTCATATCATCAGCGATGGTGGTTGTGCTACTCCTGGTGATGTTGCCAAAGCCTTTGGTGCCGGTGCCGATTTTGTGATGCTGGGTGGAAT
>DATEOV010000492.1:0-25068 GCA_035273645.1 Flavobacterium sp.
TGAAAGAACTATTGATCCAGGGGATAATACCACATTGGATTTCGTATTGCGATTAGACATCTCTCAGGATGACGGGATAGATTTTGCAGTGGATGACCTTGAAGTGTATCAATTACCAAAATCTTGTATTACTCAAGTTGACTTTCCTTTTGTGGTTCCTACCGGTAAAGCATTTACAGGTTCTGTTACTGGTCATAAAGACATTACTTGTGCTGGTGGCAGTAATGGTCAAATTACTATTGCTGCATCAAATTTTGATCCAGTTTATGGTTTTGATTATTCTATTGACGGTGGTAGTAATTGGGTTAATTCAAAAGTTTCTCCAGTTACTGTTACTGGATTGACTGCCAAAACGTATACACCTTTATTACGCTATAATCTGGCTGGTGCTTGTCCATTGACATTGGATCCTGTAACAATAAAAGTCCCTAATCCTATAGTGGTAAGAACTACGCAAACACCTGCTACTTGTTTGACAAATGGTGGTGCTACTGTAGATGCGACAACTACAACAGGAGGGACAGGTGCTTATACAATTAAGTTGAAAAATAATGTGTCTCCATTCACTGTAACCAATTTTCCTGCTAATGGGATTTTAACGAATGTTGCACCAGGAAATTATACAGTATTGGTTACGGATGCCAATGGTTGTACTCAGAGTGTCAACCATACTATTACAATTTCAGCTCCAGCAATCCCAACTGCTAGTATAGATCCAACTTCAACCTTGTGTTTTGATTCAACAACAGGTTCCAGTATCAAAGTGAATGTTACTGGAGGGGTGGGACCATATACGTATACAACGACATTTAATGGAGGTACACCAAGTGCTCCAAGCTCAACTTTTGTGGGACCTATTTTTACTTATAATGCGACAGTTATTGGTAACTATTCTTTTGACGTTTATGATGTCAATGGATGTAAAGCAACGACAATCAGCCAAGTTATCAATGGTGTATTGACTGCAACGACTCCTGTGACAACGGCTTTAGACTGTGATGTTGCTCCTGCAAATCAGGCATTAATTACTGGTACAATTTCAGGGGGTACAGCTCCGTTTGTGGTTACACTTATTTCAGGAACAGGAGGGAATTTGGTTCAACCTGTTGGAAATGGAAATACTTTTACGTATACTAATTCGGTTGCCAATACTTATAAATTTCAAATCAAGGATGCAAACAATTGTATTACAACTAGTACAGCTGTTATAAATGCATTGGTAGCTGTTACTGGCAAGGCTATAGTGACTGATGAAACTTGTGGAACACCTAATAATGGAAGTGTAACTTTGGAAGCACTAACAGGTGTGTCTCCATTTACCTATAGTTTTAATGGTTCAGTCCCTTCTGCAACAACAGTTACGTACGGATCTTTAGCGGGGTCACTTACCGGCACGTCGTATCCTTATCAAATTAAAGATGCCAAAGGTTGTGTTTATAATGGTACAGCCAAAGTATTCGAGCCAACTCCAATAGGAATTTCTGCTTCTATAACTACTCCTTATACTTGCGATAATATAGATGGAGCTACAATTACTGCAACGGCTTCTAATGGAAATGGCGGATATACTTTTGTTTTGAAAAGAGGTACAACAACTGAGGCTTCTAATACTACAGGTGTGTTCCCTAATTTGACTATAGCAGGAACTTATACTGTAACGGTTACTGATTCGAAAGGATGTAATGTCACAAGTACTTCATCGATGGTAATTAATGCTTTGAATAAGCCAGCTTCAATGACAATTAGCAATTCAGCTCTTTCTTGTCCAACCAACAAAGCTACAGTAACGATTACCAATGTTAAAAATAGTGCTGGTGTTGTAATTGCTGCTGCGGGATTACAATACAGAATAGTTTCACCAACAGCCACCGTATTTCAAACAAGTAACTCTTTTGCAGGCTTAATTCCAAGTACTGAATATACTTTTGAAGTTAAGGATGCCAATAACTGTAGATATAGTGAAAAATACACTATAACTGCATTACCTGTTTTTACAGTAGATCTAAAATCATCTGTTAATGAAACTTGTTTAAATGCTGCAGATGGTTCTGCTATTTTTACTGTTTCAGGATTAGGAAACGGTATTAATTACAGCTACATAGTTGATTCAAGACCTTCAGTTTCAGGAGTCTCTCCAGCAGGAACTTCATTTGACATTCCAGTAGCCGGATTGAGTGTAGGTCCTCATACTATTACAGTAAAAAACACTACAACTACTTGTTCTGTTCCAGCGAATGTGACTATTACAGGGGCAACAGCAGTTTTAAAATTAAATGCTCCAACATTAACGCACGTTACTTGTTTAGCAAAAGGAACGGCAATAATTAATGCTGTTGGAGGTTGGGGAACGTATACTTATACCGTTACCCCTAAGTCACCAGCAGGTACTGCTATTGTTCAGGTAACTAATAATAAATTTATTGATTTAGGAGCAGGAACTTATTCAGTTTCTGTAAAAGACCTAAGTGGTTGTACGGTTGCAGGTGCCGATTTTACCATTAATGATAAAGTACTTCCTGCTGCAAGCATAAGTGCAACATCGGTTTATTGTGCAGGTGGGACTGGAGGAGCAAGCTTAGTGGTAACTCCTACTGTATCGGCACAACCTAATTATAGATATAGCATAAACGGAAGCACGCCACAGGTTAGTGGAACTTTCTCTGGATTGACTCCTGGCAAGTATGATATCGTAGTATCTGATATTACTACGGGCTGTACATTACCTTTAGCGCAACAAACTATTGCTTTGCCAATGACGGCAAGTACTCGTTTATTAGCGGATTTGGATTGCGACGTAGCGCCAGCTTCTCCAGATGCTTCTATTGAAGTTACTATTAATAACGGATACCCAGACTATAAATATAGAGTAAATAAAACAGGCGCTCCTTTTAGCGGGGGTTATACTAATGTTGGTGCTGGTGTAAGCGTATTTACTTATCCTGCAGCAACGGCAGGAACATATTATTTTGAAATTACAGACAGTAAAACTTGTACAACTGTTGTTTCCAGAACAATAAACGCACTGGTGAAACCTACTTTCACATTTAGTCAAGTAAATGTAAATTGTAAAACTGCCGCTACAGGAAGTATTACGGTGACTGGTGTGCCAGCTTCTGGAACTTACACCTATATTTTGACTCCAACTGCTCCTATTGGTTCAGTTGTAAGTCAAACAACTAATGTGTTTAATAATCTAAAAGCAGGAGTTTACAGTGTTCAGGTTAAAGATGACAAAAAATGTCTGTCAGATGCCCAAACAGTTACCATTACTGAGCCTTTAATCGGTTTAACAGCTACTGCTAGCCTTACTACTAAATTGAGCTGTGATACCAATAATGGAACACAAGCCGCAACAATTACCGTTACCGCTATCAACGGGACACCATATAGCGGAACAGATAAATACAGATACAGTTATAATGGATTACCGGTGGTAACATCGAATACTTATACAACCAGTACCGTTGGTACAGTTAGTATTGTGGTATATGATGCAAACAACTGTTCTTACGCCGTGCCTGTATCGCCTGTGGTTAATACATTAAATCCACCAAAAACGATGACTTTTGCGCAAGCAAATACGATTACTTGTGATTCTGCGCTACGTGATACTGATTTAACGGTGTCATTTTTAAACGGCGTTAGTCCATTTAGAGTTGAAATTACAAGTACAGACGCTGCAGTGGCACCCGCCGCTCCAGTGGCAACAGGTGTAACCGCTAATAATCATACTTTTGCAAATCTAGCTTCAGGTACTTATTACTTTAAAGTAACCGATGCTAATAATTGTACTCTAGTAGGTAATTATACAATAAATCCTGTTGTAACGATCCAGGCTTCTGGTTCAATTTTTACTAATGTTACATGTAATGGCGCTGCTAATGGGGTACTTAAATTTACAGTTTCAGGTAATAGAACTGGAGGATATACTCCTACTTTAGTGGGTAGTATTTCGGGAACAATAACAGGTGGTGTTAATGTATCGGACGTTATTACATACTCTAATCTAAAAGGAGGAGAAAATTATACTTTTACGGTTACGAATAATGCAACTAAATGTCAGGATACGGATACGGTTACACTTTCTCAGCCAACTGCGATTACTGGTTTAACGGCAAATGCTACGAAAGTTTTCTGTTCGAATTTATCAACAACCATTACTGTTAGTGCTGTTGGAGGAGTATCTCCACTACAATATGCCGTTGTGAAATCTAGTATGACACCAGTGGCTGCGGATTATAATACTACAGGTATTTTTACAAAAGATACGAGCGTTGATGGTCTAGCTTATGTAGCTTATGTGAAAGATAAAAATGGAAATTGTCCACAAAATATTTCTGTACCAGTAGTGAAAGATGTAGCACCAACTGTTGGGACACCAGCTGCACAATGTTATTCAGGTAGTTCATTTACGATCACAATGTCTGGAACTGTTTTTGCAGGTTCTTCAAAACAATATGGTATCGATGGTGTTTACACAACCAACCCTATTAAAACTATTTCGGCTGCAGGAAGTTATAAACTTACCGTTAAAGATGATAATGGATGTATTTCACCAGTAGTGGTATATGACGTAAAAGACCTAGTGACCATTACTGCTAGATTGGATAAAGATATTACTTGTACTACTGTACCAGCAACAGCTACTGCAGCACAAATCACATTGTCAGCAGGGGGAGGAACTAGTGCCTATACTTATGCATATAGATTGGCACCTAGTACTGTATATGTTTCTTTGCCAGGGAACGTTTATAATCCTACAGTAAAAGGTAATTATTATTTTAGAGTTACTTCAGGGGGATGTTCTACAGAAACAACATCTCCAGTACAAGTTACTGATCCAGTGCAACCAACTGCAACTACAAGCATTACAAATTTAAGCTGTTATCAGGCAGCAGATGGTGTGGTTACACTTGTTCCTACAGCTGGAGCTGCTCCTTTTATGTATAGTTTTAATGGCAGTGGATTTACAACAGATGCGACTTATAGTAATTTGGCTGTATCAACAGGTTTGGGTTATCCATATAAAGTTAGAGATAGCAAGGGGTGCGAGGTTTCAGGTTATGCGATCGTTACGCAACCAGCTCAAATTAACTTTACCGTTTCTAAAACTGATATGACATGTCCGGGACCAACAATGGGTTCTGTTACAGTAAGCGCCATTACAAATGGGGTTGCACCGTTTGTTTATACTGTAAGAAACATTGTAACGGGTGCTGCTTTTACACGTATTGATCCAACAGGAGCGGCTTATACTTTTACTGGTGTAAGTTATGGTGATTATGAAGTAACTGTTTCTGATTCTAAATCATGTAGTAATGTTAAGACGAATGTTCAGGTTCTTGTACCACCAAGTAATTTACTTATCGATTTGACAACTTCAGCATCATGTGCTACAGGTGCTACTATTATTGTAACCGTGAATCCAGCGGTTATTCCAGCTGTACCACTTTATCAATTTGGCATCTATGATATGGCAGTATCCCCTTATAGTAGTGCATTATTGCCTCCAGATGCAGGATTTCCGTTAAGACATACTTTTACTAATTTAACTCCAGGAGTGACATATACTTTTGTGATTTATGATCCTTCAACTAATTGTTATTATTTCCAAACTGCGAGTGGTCCAGTTGCCTCTGCTACCCCTCTAAGAAGTTCAGCTACAGCAATTCCTGTTGCGTGTAAAGGAACTCCAACAGGAGGTGTGTCATTTACAATAAGTAATACGAATGCAACTCAAGTAAATTATACAATATTTAAAGACCAAACTGCTGTTAGTACTGGAATTAGTGGTCTTGTAACATTTCCTTTTACAACAGCAACTAAAGTTGTTGGTCTTAATCCAGGTAAGTATTATATGAAGTTCACAGAAATTAATGGTTCATATGCAGGATGTACTTCTTCCTCACTTCCTTTTACTGTGGTTGAATCGGCTGTAGATTTAACATTAGTAGCAACATCACCTAAAAATGATAATTGTAAAAATAATGCTGGTCAGATTGTTGCTATCCCTAGTGGAGGAACTGGACCCTATTTATATCAAATTGTAGCTGATAACGGTGTAATAGGTTTTGGTGCTGGAGATACAGCACCAACTAGTGACTCTTTTGTATCGCCAACTCACAGTGCTAGTACATTTAATGTAGAATCAGGAAATTATATTGTTTGGGTTAAAGATGCTTATGGATGTATTGCAAATGCAACGAGAACTGTTGCTTTGGATCCAGATCCAGTATTCGCATTGGCCGTTCCAAACAAATGTGCAACAGAAGGTAATTTTACTGTTAATGTTACGGTGACTGATGCAGTGCCTACAATGGCACCTTATACCGTAAGTGTTAACGGAGGTGCTTTTGTTAGTTTTTCTGGTCTTACTTATCCAGCAACTGGTCTTAATTCAGGATTGCAAACGATTATAATTAAGAGTAAAAATGATTGTCCTGTAGGTCAGCCAATTACTATTGCTCCAACGCCAGTAGCAACAGCTGTGGTATCTAAACAATTAGATTGTTCTGTAACTCCAACAACAGTTGCAAATGCGGCTATTACGGTTACCGTTACAAAAGGGACCTCACCTTATACATATGAAGTGAAAAAAGGGTCAGGAAGCTACACTACTATAACTCCTTCTACTACTGTTTTAGCAGGTGTAACGACGTTCACCTACTCAGTTCCTAGCGCTAATGCAGATACATATCAATTCAGAATTACGGATAGTAATACTTGTCCAATAGAAACCAACCCGGTAGTTATTGATCCGATAGTTCCTATTGTTCCCGCTTCTAACCCAATTCAATCATTATGTAAAGGAGGTTCAGGTACTATTGAACTTTCTGCAACAGGAGGTAAAGGACCTTATACTTATAACTTTAATGGTTTAGGATTCTCAACTCAAACTGTTTATTCAGTAATAGCAGGAACATATTCTTACATTGTTAAAGATGCTTTAGGATGTGATAAAACTTCTAATGTTACATTAGGAGAACCAACTGCGGTTGTGTTAGGAACACCAGTAATTACTCCTTTAAAATGTGGTCCAAGTAATCAACCACAAGCTGCAACTGTAGATTTAACATTAGTGGCATCAGGAGGTACTGGAAGTTTTGAGTATAGTTTTGCTGGAAGCGCTTTTAGCAACAAAAAAATCTACACTGTTGACGATACTGGAGCAGACCAACTAAATATTCCTTACAAGGTAAAAGACGCGAATGGTTGTGAAAAATCAGGAACAGTTAATATTTATAAATTGTATCCGCCAACGAATTTTAGCTTCACACCTGGACCAGTAATTACTTGTGCAACATTATCATCAAGTGTATCAATTATAAATGTTGTAAATGCTGTTGGTCCGATTACGGCAGGTTTAACGTACAAAATTATTTCGCCTAGTTCGGCAACATCTAATATAACAGGTGCAACTAGTGGAATTTTTTCAAATTTGGCCCCTGGAAACTATGTTTTCCAAGTGACTTATACTGCGACTGGATGTGTGAAACAATTACCGTATGAAATTAAAGACGTTGTTAAAATCAACATTGCGGTACAATCGACAACAGGAATCACTTGTTCTACAGCAGCAGATGGTAAAGCGAGTTTCTTTGTGTCTGGTTTTGGAACTGGTGTTGGCACGTACCGTTATGAATTGGATGGAGTTGCAGTGGCAGGTAATTTCTCAAATCCAACAATTAATTTAATTGGACTAGCGAAAGGAGCACATACTATTAAAGTAATTGATAATGCAACAACTTGTTCAAAACTTATTAATTTTAATATAGCTAGTCCAACGACCGCTTTAACTGCTCCAAAAGTGGTTACACCATTGGGTTGTACAACTTTTGGTGCTGTAAAAATTACTGCTGCTGGCGGGTGGGGTAATTATGTTTATACAGTTACTCCTCCAACAGGTTCGGTATTAACTAATAATACGGGTGTTTTTGGTGGCCTTACACAAACAGGATCTTACACCATTTCTGTAAAAGATGCTAATGGTTGTGTATTATCAGATTCATTTACCTTATTAGTTCCGGTTAGTCCATCGGCAACTATTGATGTAACATCTGATTATTGTTATGATGGTACCAATGCAGCAAAACTTGTTGTAAATGCCACTACAACATCTACGTTTGTAGTGACACCTTATGCGTATAGTATTGATAATGGTCAAACTTGGCAAGCTTCAAATACTTTCAATAATTTAGCGCCGGGTAATTATATAGTTAAAGTAAAAGATGCTTATGGATGTATTTCAACAGCTGCAAATACAACTATAAAACCACAGCTTTTTGCTACTGCACAAAACACAAAAGACATTTTCTGTACACCAGGATCTGTTAATGGAACTATTAAAATTGATGCAGTTGGTGGATATGGTTCTTATACTTATACTGTAGCTAAAGATGGTGCCGCAGCATCAGCACCTATTTTATTTCCTTCAGGGTCTAGTACTGCTAATTATTCTGTTGTTGCGCCAGGAAGCTATGCTTTTGTGGTATATGACTCCAAAAACTGTCCTTTTACAATTATTAATAAGGTTGTGATGGTAGCTCCAATTCCAGTTACGTTTACGGCGATTCCTACTTCACCAAGTTGTATAGGAACGCAAGGAAATATTGGTAATGGATCTATTCTGGTGACTTTAGCAGCAGGTAATAACAACCCGGATTACACGTATACAATTGCTAGAACAGCTCCTACAGTTGGGACACCTAAAAATCAAGTAAATAATGGATTATTCACTGGATTAATTGCAGGTACTTATGCTGTGACAGTTACATCTGAAAGAGGATGTTCAACTGCAAAAACAGTTGTTATCAATCCTCCAGTAGTTGTAACGGCTACTGCGACTGCATCGCCATTCGCTTGCTCGCCTACAAATACTTTAAATGCTACGACAGTTACCGTAAGAGGTACTGGAGGTGCAGGTTCAGGTGCTGTTTCAGATTATACGTATAGTGACAACGGAACCAATTGGAGAACTACCAATACATTCAAAGTTTATGATAATGGATCTACACAAAACTTAACCTATTTTGTGAAAGATGCGAACGGCTGTATTGATGATGTTCAAATACCTATCGCTAAATTCCCTAAATTGATTTCAGCTACTCCAAGTTTAGTTACTAAAGCAGCTTGTAATAATGCTGGTGAAGTAATTAAAGTTGATATTGTTGGTGGAGCTTCTCCATCTAATTTTGTGTATCAAGTTGCTGTAGATGGTGGTGCGTATAGTACTCCTGCTATTGCTATTGCTGCAGGGACATTAACTTTCAATTACACAGCAACTAATGCGGGCCATTCTTATAGATTTAAGATTACGGATTTAACTACTAATTGTAGTATTATCTCGACAGCATACAATGTGCCTTTATTTGATCTAATCAGAGTAACTGCTAGTTCATCGGCTAATGTAAGTTGTAATGGTGGTAATAATGGAGCTATTCAGATCAATATTATTGATTATAAAGGGCCATATACTTATGAGGTTCTTAAAGGTGGAGTTTCTTTAATTCCAGCTGTAACAGGATCTGGAAATAGCAGTGTTACAAGTTATTTGGTGCTTCCTAGTGTGTTAAAGGCTGGGACAGACTATACAGTGAAAGTGACGGAAACGGCTTTCCCGAATTGTAATACAACTTCGAATGTAGTTGTGATTACTGAGCCTACTGTATTAACTCTAAGTACTGCAATCACTGTTGTAAATAAAAACTGTACTACTACTGGGGCAAAAGTTACTGTGCCTATTACATCAATTGGAGGCGGTACACCAGGGTATACTTATGCGTTTGTTCCAAGTGGTACATCACCAACAGGTCTTTTTACTTCAGTGAATACAAAAACATTGCCGACAACTAAAATCAGTCCTGCTTTTGATTTGTGGGATGTATATGTACAAGATGCAAATGGTTGTTCAGCGGTTCAAACAATCAAAATTGCAACTGATCCAATACCTGTAATTACTAATGTTACAGCAACACAATGTCCTACTGCGACAGGTTATAATATAACTGTTACGGCTACAGCATTTAGTTCATTTTTGGAATACAGTTTGGATGGAAATAGTTTCCAATCATCTAATGTATTAACAGTAACTTCACCAGGTGATTACACTGTTACTGTTCGAGATGCAAATACATGTACAGCTACTGCAATTACGCCAGTTACTATATTGAAACCGTTAGGATTGCAAGGAATTGTTTCGAAATTACCTACTTGTAATGCCATTGATGGTGAAATTACATTGACAGCAACAGACGGTTCAGGGAATTATGAGTACAGTAAGGATGGACTGACTTACTCTTCTGCACCATTAGCCAATGTATTTGGGGGCTTAGGAGCAAATACTTATACTTTGTATGTTCGTGATTTAAACACTTTATGTGTGAAATCAGTAAGAGTAGTTATTGATCCAGCATCTGTAGTGACAGGTATGAAATTATCTAAAACTGATGTAACTTGTAAAGGTGAAAGCGATGGATCCATAACAGTTGCTTTAGCAGCTTCAACTCAAACTGTCAATAATAATCCACCTTATACTTATAGTTTATCGGGTACTACAGTAAATGGAACATTAATAACAAAAGCAGCTCAAGGTTCTAATGTTTTTGATAATCTGGAAGCAGGAAATTATACTGTAATTACAACATCTGCTAGAGGTTGTTCTGCAACAGCTTCAATTACAGTAATTGAGCCTGCAGTTATAACCGTTCCAGCACCAACTTTAGTACAGTTTGGTTGTGTTTCTGGAAATACAAGTAAATATGCTACTATAACAGTAAGTGGAGTAAGCGGTGGTTCTGGAACGTATTCAATTTACGAGTTTATTAAGGGGGGTACAGTTGTTCAAAGTGGGGCTAGTAATGTATATACTGAGACCAATTTATCAGGAGGTACTTATACTGTTAATGTTTATGATAATAAAGGTTGTCTAGGAAGTACTGTAGCACCAATAATTATTGCTCCATTCACTCCTATTGATAAAATTAATCAGGTTGTAAACCAAGCGATAAATTGTATTAATCGAGAAAACATTACAGTTACGGCTGTAGATGCTACAGGAACAGCAATAGCGGGAATACAGTATTCTTTGGTGGATATTTCAGGGGCAATTGTTTTCATCCCAAATACAACTGGTATTTTCACTGGATTAGCTGTAGGTAATTATATGATTACAGCAACAAATCCAGTAACAGGATGTAGTGTTCAAGATGTACATTATGTTTTTGAACCTAATACTTTTGATCTTACAATTGATAACATAGGTGATGTGTCTTGTTTTGGAGGTTCCAATGGAACTGCCAATGTTACAATTATCGATAAAACAATCACGGCTATAAATCCAAATCAAGCCGGGGCATTCAGTTATACTTTAGTTGCACCAAATGGAACTTCAACTACTGGTAATTCATCAGTGGCAGGACCATTAGCCTTGACTGGTTTGGTAGCAGGTACTTATACAATTACTGCTACTTTGATTAATAATCCGTATTGTTCAGTTTCTAAAGTATTTACTATTACTCAGCCTACAGCAGCATTAAAAATTAGTGAAACTCATACTCCAATAACTTGCGTTACTGGAAACAATGATGGATCTATTTCAGCTAATGCTATTGGCGGATGGCCGGGTGGATATGAATTCCAATTGGAATTGGCTTCAGGTACAGTGGTAACACCTTGGAGATCATCATCATATTTTCCAAATCTAATCGCAGGTGATTATGTTGTAAAAGTGAGAGATGCCAAAACATGCGTAGATCAAGTAGCGGTGTCTTTAGTGAATCCAACACCAATCGCAGCCGTTTTGGAGGCGGATAAACTTACTTTGGCTTGTTTTGGAGATACCAATGTAACCTTGACAGTGCAACAACCTGTTACTGGAGGATCTGGTTTTTATAATTATACTTTAGAAACAACTTATCCTGATGGAACAGTTACGTTAAATGGCCCTCAAGCGTCTAATGTATTTACTAATTTGGGTACGGCCAGTTACAAGGTTATTGTTTCAGATACTTGGGGTTGCTCAGTTGTTACAAATACCGTGGTTATAAGTGAACCAACAATAGTAACGGCTAGTTTGGTTAAAGCTTCTGCTCAAACTTGTTTGAATGCGGCTACTCTTACTTTATCGGCAGCTGGGGGTACTGGACCTTATACCTATAGTGCTGACGCTAATTTCACTACTGTTTTAGGGACATTTACAAGCTCAGTGACCTTCGCTGTACCTTTAACAACTGTCGAAGTGAATTATCTTTACTATTTAAAAGACAGTAACGGTTGTGTAAGTTTTAATTCGAATAACATAGCTGTTATTCCTTTAGAACCATTAGAATTTAAATATGAAAATGAGAATCCATATATTAATTGTTTAGGTGATAATAACGGACAGATAATTGCAATCGCTAAAGGAGGTTCTGGAAATTACATTTATACATTATTTGATGGTTCGGGTAATGTTATTACGCCAACACCGGTTCAACTTGAACCTGGTCACTTTACACAACTGCTGGCTGGTAACTATTTGGTGGAAGTCAAAAGTGGTGATTGTACATCAGCTCGTAAACCAATTACGATTACTCAACCTGAAACTGCATTAATTTATACACCAGTTGTGACAGATGTAACTTGTAATGGTAATGGAGATGGTAAATTGGAAATTACTGCTTCAGGCGGTACAGGGGTAATCAAATTTGCGTTGAGTCCTGATCTGGATAAATTTTTGGACAGTGGAACCTTTTTGAATTTGAAAGTAGGACATTATGAGGCAATTATTCAAGATGAGAGAGGTTGTAATCACGTTTATGAATTTGATATCAATGAACCACTGCCAATTGGTGCTATAGTTGACCCACTTTCAATCAAACAAGAATTATGCTATGGTGAAAAAACAGGGGAATTTGCAATAACTATTTCAGGTGGAATTGCACCATACAGCACTAGTATTGATGGTGACACATTTGTTGCAGATAGAGTTCTTTTTGCGGGACTTACAGGAGGGAAGCATACCGTTATCGTTAAAGATGCACATTTATGTGAAATGCCATTTGATGTATTATTGGATCCATCTGTTCTACTTACTCCTGTAGCAACAGTATCTAATGATTGTGTTAATGATTTACCTGCAAACAAGGTTACAGTAACTATTGATTCTAGTAATATTGCAGCTGATGTTAAGTACTCTTTAGATAGTACTGGTATTGAACAAGCCAGCAATGTTTTCACGAATCTAATTCCTGGAGATCATTTCATAATGGTGCATCATAAAAATGGTTGTGTTGATGCAACAGATACTTTTACAATTGATAAAATAGATCCATTGACTATTTCAATTGGTCTTGGTGGATTGAATGAAATTGTGGCTACGGTTACTGGAGGTTCAGGTGTTTATCAATACACAGTTAATGGTGAATCAATAGGGTCTAATAATAAATATTATTATTTTAGATCTGGTGACTATACTGTGACAGTAACGGACAGTAATGGTTGTTCAATGTCTGCCACCAAATATTTTGAGTTTATAGATATTAAAATACCACCAATATTTACACCAACTGGAGATGGTACGAATGATAATTGGAAACCAACCAATACAGAAAACTATCCAGATATTAAGTTTGTAGTGTATGATCGTTATGGACGTCAAGTAGGTACTTTTGGTGCAGGACAATCTTGGGATGGTAAGTACAACGGAACGGAGTTACCAATGGGTGATTACTGGTATGTATTGAAATTGAGACATTCTCAAGATGATCGTGAATTTATAGGCCACTTTACTTTATATAGATAACATTTGTAGAAAGAAAATTAGAGAGTGATTAGTTATCCAAAATGAAAATAAAATGAAAAAGATCTTAATCAGCATTTTTCTTTTGACTGTAGCAGCTAGTTACAGTCAAGAGTTGAATGTTCCAGTAGCTACACAATATTTGGCCGATAATCCCTATGTGATTTCACCCAGTTACGCTGGTATTGGGGATAACTTTAGAATCAACCTTAATGGTTATAAACAATGGGTGGGTGTTGAAGATGCCCCCCAGAGTCAGGCTCTTTATGCTGATTTTAGAGTATTGGACCAATCTGGAGTGGGGGTGACTTTGTACAATGACTCCAATGGTAATACCAAACAAACAGGGGGTAAGCTTACGTTTGCTCACCACATTATTTTGGATTATTATACCAAACAATATCTTTCGTTTGGACTTTCGTATATTTATAACTCGTTTCGTATTGATCTTCCTGAATTAGGTAATATTCCACCAGATAGTGGTATTAATGGTGATCGATCTACAACCAATAATAACTTTGAGGTAGGGCTTTTATATCGTAATAGAGCTTTCTATTTCAGTGGTACTGCTACCAATATTTTGCAAAAAAACATTGATTTTACAACTACTAAACTCGAGCCGAATTTGCTTGCTAATTATCAATTATATTCAGGTTATGTGTTTGATATAGGTAACAGGACGGAATTGGAACCTTCGGTTTTTTATCAGATATTTCAAAGTGATGGACGTTCTAATACGGATTTGAATTTTAAATATCGAAAATTCAATAGATATGAAGATTATTATTGGATTGGTGCTACCTACCGTTTTTTGAATGACCAAATTGGTCAGCCATTAGGGGTAGGACCTATGGTTGGATTTACAAAGGGATATATATCAATGGGATATTCTTATCAAATTACACTGGACAATGATTTGGCCGCTCATAATTCGGGAACTCATTCCTTAACAATAGGATTTAGATTCTTGCAAGGCATTAGTAACTGTCCTTGTACCCAAGGTCCAGTTCATGACTAGGTAACATTTTTTTAAAATATAAAAGAGCACAAATTAATTCTGGTTTACAGAATTAATTTGTGCTCTTTTGTTTTATTTCTATGGATTTGAGAAATGTATTTTTTGTTGTTAGGCTGCTATAGACTAATGCATATTAATTTGAGAATATGTATATTAATTTGTGCTTATTTTATATTTACATCGATTTCGTTAGTAAATTCATAATTTTTTTAGAATTTTCAAATTTAATACTTATTTAAAAGTTATATCTTTGTTATTCTTTCAAAAACAACTAAAAAAAAGAACCATGAAGACTTTGAATAACTTTGATTTCAATAATAAAAAGGCAATAATAAGAGTAGATTTTAATGTCCCTTTAGATGAAAATTTTAATGTAACCGATGCAACGCGTATTGAAGCTGCAAAACCTACTATAGATGCTATTTTAGCTCAAGGAGGAAGCGTAATCTTAATGTCTCACTTAGGGAGACCAAAAGGAGCTCAAGACAAATATTCTTTAAAACATATTCTAAATACAACTTCACAAATTTTAGGAGTACCAGTTCAATTTGCTGCTAATTGTGTTGGAGCAGAAGCTCAGGAGGCTGCTAAAAATTTAAAACCAGGGCAAGTATTACTATTGGAAAATTTGCGTTTTCATGACGAAGAAGAGGCTGGTGATGTCGCTTTCGCAAAAGAATTAGCTTCACTTGGAGATATTTATGTGAATGATGCCTTTGGTACAGCACATAGAGCACACGCTTCGACTACTATTATCGCTCAGTTTTTTCCAGAAAAGAAATGTTTCGGAACATTGTTGGCTAAAGAAATTGAAAGTTTAAATAAGGTTTTGAAAAACAGCGAAAAACCGGTTACTGCTGTTCTTGGAGGTTCAAAAGTGTCTTCAAAAATTACAGTTATCGAAAACATTCTTGACAAAGTAGATCACATGATTATTGGTGGTGGAATGACTTTTACTTTTGTAAAAGCGTTGGGTGGAAAAATTGGAGATTCTATTTGTGAAGATGATAAGCTGGAATTGGCAATTGAAATTTTGAGATTGGCCAAAGAAAAAGGAGTTCAAATTCATATCCCTGTTGATGTTGTTGCTGCAAATGACTTTTCGAATACAGCCGATACTCAAATTGTAGACGTAAGAGAAATTCCTGATGGATGGCAAGGTCTTGACGCTGGGCCAAAATCATTGGAAAACTTTGAAAAAGTAATTTTGGAATCCAAAACTATACTTTGGAACGGACCTTTAGGTGTTTTTGAAATGGAAACATTTGCCAAAGGTACAATTGCACTTGGGAATTATATTGCTGCTTCTACTGAAAATGGTGCTTTCTCTCTTGTTGGAGGTGGAGATTCTGTAGCTGCCGTTAAACAATTCGGTTTTGAAGATAAAATGAGTTACGTTTCTACTGGTGGTGGTGCCATGTTAGAAATGTTAGAAGGTAGAACATTACCTGGAATTGCTGCAATATTAGACTAATAATCTTGATATTGGTGTCAATGCCAATGCTTTGAATTTTTAAATTATTAGTTATACATTTTTGAAAATCAATTTAACCTTTAGTTGCTTTATTTGCAACTAAAGGTTTTTATTTTTATATAATGCACTATTTTACAATAATTTGCGTTATATATGTTGATGCGCTACTATGTGTTTTGGGCTGCATTTAAGAGTTCCATCTTTAAAAATAATAATTCCCAGACTTGAATTGTTTTCAATCAAATATAAGTTTTAAGCTTTTGATTAGCCTAGGCTTGTTTTTAACGGGAAGTTTGTGTTTAATTTGAAGTTAATGTTTAAGCGTTTTTTGAAATTATTTGCTTACAAAATTTAACAAATTAGGTTAAATGTCGAATTTTTTTGTATTTTTAACATTATTTATGATTCAAATTAGAAAATACATTCTAAGTTTGCAATAATTGATTTGTAATCGTTTGAATAATAGCGAATTGAAATTACAGTTATGACAATAAAAAATACCACCCTATCTTTTTTTCTTTTGCTTTCTTTTGCAGTATTCTCGCAGAATCCTGTGGAGAAAATAGAAGTAGTTAGTGCCGAACGGCCTATTTCCTTTTTAGATTCCATAAAAAATTCTTTTGTCAAATACGATCGTACTGTTAAAAGTGATAGTTTGTGGATGAATCAAATAGGTAGTACTCTAGATATCTATAATAATTTAGATACGGAAATTAATACTGTTAACATTGATAAAGATATTGACAAAGAATTGCCTACTGAATTACTGAAAGAACGATTGGCGGCAATGGATGCTAAATCTCCTTTTAACATCGAATACAATCAAGGCTTAGAAAATTTAATAAAGTCCTTCCTTAAAAATAGAAGAAAAGCATTTGCCAACCAAATGGCGGTTGCCGAATATTACTTCCCTCTTTTTGAAGAGGCATTGGCCAAACAAAATGTGCCTTTGGAAATTAAATATTTAGCCGTAGTGGAATCGGCCCTTAATCCAAAAGCAGTTTCAAGAGTAGGAGCAACAGGTTTGTGGCAGTTTATGTATCAAACAGGGAAACAATACAATTTGAATATTGATTCTTATGTAGATGAACGTTCGGATCCTTTGAAATCTTCAGCTGCTGCAGCTCAGTACATGACTAACATGTATGCCATTTTTAACGACTGGGATTTGGTTTTAGCTTCTTATAATTCTGGACCAGGAAATGTAACCAAAGCTATTCGTCGCTCTGGTGGCCAACAAAACTTTTGGAACATTAAAAAACACCTTCCACAGGAAACCCAAGGATATCTTCCTGCCTTTCTTGCCACAATGTACATTTATGAATACCATAAAGAGCACGGTATTGTCCCTAAAAAAGCTTTAGTTAGACATTTTGCCACCGATACAGTAATGGTGAAAAAAGAAATGTCTTTTGCTCAAATTTCCAATTTATTAGACATTCCGATTGAGCAACTGCAAGCGCTAAATCCTTCCTATAAACGCAATGTAATTCCTAATTATACTGGTAAAAGCCATTATTTGACTTTGCCTTCTTGCAAAGTGGCTGTTTTTACTTCCAATGAAGATAAAATTTATACTTATGTTCAATATGAAATGGACAAAAGAGAAAAGATTAATGAGGGTAGAAAGTCTAATTATATCAAAGATTCTACAGCTACGGCATTAGCTTCTAATACTAAAGTGAAATACTATAAAGTAAAGCGTGGTGATAATCTTGGTGATATTGCAAAAAGGAATGATGTTGCAGTATCTGATTTGAAGAAATGGAATCGCCTCAAAGGAAATTCAGTTGCTGCGGGTAAATCATTGAAAATAGTCATTGAAAAAGATTCGGATTCAAGTAGCGTTCAATTGGCTTCAAACAATGATAAAAATAAAGCTTTGATCGCCAAAGAAAACGCCAGTATTGCAGGTAAGGAAAACAAAGGAACTGTGGACAAAACAGATACGCTTGTTGCAAATGCAACGAATTTTTACATCGTTCAAAAAGGAGATAATTTAAATACTATTGCCAAAAAATACAATACTACAGTAGCTGAGATTAAAGAATGGAATCATCTTACTTCGCAAACTTTAAAATTGGGAGCTTCATTGCAAGTTGGTAATGTAGTTGTACCTGTGGCTAATGAAACCGCTGTTGCAGTTGTTGCTGCACCGGAACTTAAAGATATTCAATACGAAGTGCAAAAAGGAGATAATCTTGGAGGTATTGCTAAGAAATTTGGTGCCTCTTTAACAGATTTAAAGAAGTGGAATAACCTGCACTCAAATAACATAATTGTTGGTAATTCATTGGTAGTGGCCAAAAACGAAATTGCTATAAACACCAACAATGCTACAGTGGATTCTTTTAAGAAAAAGGACATCACTACTGCTTCTTCAAAAAATGACGATAGTAATTATCTAGTACAAAAAGGAGATTCATTGTTTAGCATTTCTAAAAAATATCCTGGAGTTACAGTATCTGATTTGAAAAAATGGAACAATATCACTGGTGATGATTTAAAACCAGGAATGGGATTGAAAATAAAAGGATAATTGAATAAACTGCAGTATATTTGAAGTCTATTCAGTCTTTTTAATATGAATAAAACTGCTATATTATTTCTTTTTGTTGTTTTGATTTTTTTTTCTTGCTCTAAGAAAAAAGAAAACAGTTCCAGACACTCTAAAGGCAAAATTAATGCTATTTCAATAGTTATAGATAACCAATTGTGGAATGGTGTCGTTGGAGATAGTATTAGAAATAAATTTGCAAGTCCTGTAGAAGGCTTGCCAAAAGAGGAGCCTATTTTTGACATTAACCAATACCCAGCCAATGTAATGGAGGGTTTTGTAACAAAAAGCAGAGTTATTATTGTTGTCAAGAAAGGAGCTGAGAATAGTTTTTCAGTGCAAAAAAACCAATATGCCACTCCTCAAAATGTATTCCATATTACAGGAAAATCAGTTGCGGCTATTCTGGAATTAATTGAAAAGAATACTCCTGATATAATCCAAAGAATCAGAAAAGGTGAATTAGCAGCCCACCAGGAATTATTAAAAGACTCTTTGGTAATTTCTAAAACAATTCAGAAACAATTTCAACTTGATTTGAAAGTCCCTAAAAGCTATTCTTTTAGTATCAAAAACAATAATTTTGTTTGGCTAAAAAGAGAGTTTGCAAGTGGGAGTAGTAGTATTTTGGCTACTCAGTTTCCTGTTAGCTATGTTAATCTTGAAGATAATGTTTTGAATCAGATTGTAAAAATTCAAGATTCTATTGGAGCTGAATACATTAAAGGACAAGATTCTTCTTCAAACATGTATGTTGATGTGTCTTATCCGCTTTATCTTTTGAAAACTACATTGAATGATAAAATGACCTATGTAACAAGAGGAACCTGGCGATTGAAAGATAGCTTTATGTTTGGGCCTTTTATTAGTTATCTTATAGTTGATTCCAAAAAGAACAGAATTACTTACCTTGTAGGATTTTGTTATGTTCCCTCCAAAGATAAACGTGATTTCATGCATGAATTAGAGTCTATTTTAAAAGAGGTAACGATAAATTGATTTTGTTTTTGAATAGTAATTGTTTTGAGTTTTATATTTGCAAACTTAAAATCATAAAATAAAAAGATTCCAAAGATGACTATAGAATGGAAAATAAAGCCTTTTGAGGCATTATCTGTAAATGAATTGTATGATATACTTCAATTGCGAAGCAGAATCTTTGTAGTTGAGCAAAATTGCGTCTATCTTGATCTTGATGGTAAGGATAAGGTTGCTTTACATCTTTTTGGAACTTTTGATAGTAAGATTGTGGCTCATGCCCGTCTTTTTAAATCTGGAATTTCTTTTGATAATGCATCGATTGGAAGGGTAACTGTTGATCCCGATTATAGAGACAGAAAATGGGGACATGAATTGATGAAAGAAGCTATTGCGGGTATTTTGGAACACTTTGGTGAAAGCCAAATTACAATTGGAGCTCAATTATATCTTAAAAAGTTCTATGAAAGCCTTGGTTTTGTTCAATCTAGCGAAATGTATCTGGAAGATGACATTCCGCATATTGAAATGGTGAAGGACCGTTAGTATTAATTGGCTTAGTACTTCTTTTTACTATCTAAAATAGTATAACCAAAAACCATATAAGTCACATTGTAATTCCAATAAGTGGAATTAGCAAAAATGTTAGACGAGCTTTGTTTAAGACAAGATTTAATTTATTTAGAAATTAATCAATTTCAACCAAAACCGGGCAATGATCGGAATGCATGGCATCTGGTAATATCACGGCTCTTTTGAGTTTATGTTTTAGGGAATCGCTCACCAAATTGTAATCGATACGCCAACCTTTGTTATTCCCACGAGCTCCGGCACGGTAACTCCACCATGAATATTGATGTGGCTCGCTGTTGAAATGGCGAAAACTGTCCACAAATCCAGATTTCATAAATTTATCCAACCAGGCTCTTTCTTCGGGTAAAAATCCAGATGTGTTTTTATTTCTAATGGGGTCGTGAATGTCGATCGCTTCATGGCAAATGTTATAATCTCCACAAATGATTAGATTGGGAATGCCTTTTTTAAGCTCGTCAATGTAGTTTTGAAAGTCATCCATAAACATAAATTTATGATCCAATCGCTCAATGTTGGTTCCCGAAGGCAAATATAAACTCATTACAGAGCAGTCGTCAAAATCGGCACGTAGGTTTCTGCCTTCAAAATCCATATGTTGAATTCCAGTTCCGTAAACTACATTATTCGGTTTTATTTTGGAAAGAATGGCAACGCCACTGTAACCTTTTTTGGTGGCTGGATAGTAATATTGATACGGATATCCCGCAGCGGTAATGTCGGAAACGGGGATTTGTTCCTCAGTGGCTTTGATTTCCTGTAAACAGATAACATCTGGATTAGCATGTTGTAACCATTCTAGAAATCCTTTGGTAATGGCAGCGCGAATTCCGTTTACGTTGTATGAGATAATTTTCATTGCTTAACTTTTTTTTAAAATCCGAAGTAAATTTTGGTACAAACAGGTTCTTCAAAACCAATTTTTTATCACAAATTCGGAAGATTATTTTTTCTGTGGAATCCAAAAGTAGTAAAAAGTAGAAAGATTGATTCAAAAAAAGCCATAAAAAATGGAGTATTTTGCTATCTTTGTTTCTTGCTCAAAAAAGAAAAATAAATGGGTTTAGTTACCGCGAAAGAAGTTGCAAAGACAATAAATACGGATAAGTACGGCGTTTTCGGTACTTTTTCGGGCTGGTTGTTGATGAAAGTTTTGAAGATTTCGACATTAAACAAAATATACGACCGCAACAAACATTTGAAAGAGCTACCGTTCTTGAATGCTATATTGGACGAGTTTCAAATTAAATTTGAAATTCCGGAGGAAGATTTTAAACGTTTGCCAAAAGATGGCGCCTATATTACCATTTCGAATCATCCACTTGGAGGAATTGACGGTATTTTGTTGTTGAAATTAATGCTTGAAAAAGAACCTAATTTTAAGATCATAGCGAATTTTTTACTGCATCGAATTGATCCGATGAAACCCTATATCATGCCGGTGAATCCTTTTGAAAATCACAAAGACGCGAAGTCCAGTGTGGTAGGAATTAAGGAAACGTTGCGCCATCTTAGAGACGGTAAGCCATTGGGGATGTTTCCTGCTGGTGAAGTTTCTACTTATAAAGATGGAAAATTAGTAGTGGATAAAGCTTGGGAAGAAGGTGCCATTAAAGTAATTCGAAAAGCACAGGTTCCTGTAGTTCCTATTTATTTTCACGCCAAAAATAGTCGTTTGTTTTATTTTTTATCTCAGATAAACGACACATTAAGAACTGCCAAATTACCATCGGAATTATTAACTCAAAAAGACCGAATCATCAAGGTACGTGTTGGAAAACCTATTTCGGTTGCTGAACAAAATGAACACGAATCGATTGAAGATTACACGGAATTCTTGAGAAAGAAAACCTACATGTTGGCCAATCCTTTTGAAAAAGAGAATAATTTTTTGAATACGGCTAACTTGAAACCTACCAAAAGCCCTAAAAAGATTGTCACTCCCGCCAGTACTGACAAAATGATTGCCGAAGTGGAAGCTTTGAGAGTAGCAGATCTTCGTCTTTTACAAAGTAAAAATTACGAAGTGTTTTTTGCTGAAGCCAAACAGATACCAAATATTCTTCATGAAATTGGACGTTTGCGTGAAATTACTTTTAGAGAAGTTGGTGAAGGGACGAATGAATCAATTGATATTGATAAATACGATAAATACTATCGCCACCTCTTTTTGTGGGATGATGAAACCAAGCAAATTGCCGGTGCTTACCGCATGGGATTGGGATCTCAAATTTATCCAAAATATGGTATTGAAGGCTTTTATTTAAATGGACTTTTCCGTTTTGAACCCGAATTGCATGATATGATGAGCAAATCTATCGATATGGGTAGAGCTTTTATCATCAAGGAATATCAGCAAAAACCAATGCCACTGTTTTTATTGTGGAGAGGAATTATACACACAACTTTACATTATCCAGAACACAAATATTTATTGGGCGGTGTAAGTATCAGTAATCAATTTTCGGATTTTTCGAAATCATTGATGATTGAATTCATGAAATCGCACTATTATGACCCATATATTGCACAGTATATCCATCCTAAAAAAGAATTCAAGGTCAAATTAAAAGATGCTGACAAGGATTTTATTTTTGATGAAGCCGAAGCTGATTTAAATAAATTCGACAAACTTATTGACGAATTGGAGCCAGGGATTTTAAGACTTCCGGTGCTGATTAAAAAATATATCAAACAAAATGCAAAACTGGTTGCTTTTAATGTTGATCCATTGTTTAACAATGCTATCGATGGATTAATGTATATTCGAATCGCAGATATTCCAGAAAGCACGATGAAACCTGTAATGGAAGAATTTCAGGCAGAATTAGAGCGTAAATTAAACGAGAAAGAGGATTAAAGTGAAATCAGAACCTTGATTTAAATTTAGAATCCTAGAAAAGGACTTTAGTTTTTTTTAATTATAAAGGTTGTCATTTAAAAAGTGCATAATTGTCCGCAACAATATTTGGTAACACAAAAGGTTTTGATAAACTAAAGAAATTGTTTTGGTCTGTTATTTGAGCAGTTATATAAATATAAAATTGGGTTATTTTTGGTCACATAATAAGACCGAAAATAACCCAATTTTATTTCATCATTAGATGATTTTTTTATCAAATTTTTAAAATCGAATTGTATTCGGTGGTAGTGTTTAAAATGTTAACTGCTTTCTTTATTTCAGCATTGTTTTTGATGTAGTAATCATAAAGACCTTCTTGATATTGATAGCGTTTGATGATTTCATCCAACAATAAACCTTTAATTTCTTTTTGGTTTTTGTCTAATAATGCATTTTCAGATTTTTGAAGTGCAGTTAGTAGTTGTTGGTATTCTAGAGCAATTGCCTCATCCAGTTTTTCTTTTTTGGCAGTTGTTAAAGTGTTTTTTAGCGCCACCTCAGTCTCAGTGTCAAAAGTTATTTTTTGGGTTTTTAGGAATTGTTTGAAATCGGCATAATCAGCATCGGTAATCACTGGGATTTTTGTGCCTAAATTTGGATTTTTATAATAATAGTAAGTGGCATAATTAAAGATACCATCGTTTTTTAATAGAGCATTGGCAATCGGACTGGTTTTGGTTTCTTCCATTTCGATATCCGGTAAAATCCCACCTCCATCATAAACGGTTCTTCCTTTTCTGGTTTTAAAAGCGTTATAGTTTTTGGCATCGGTTCTGGTAGCTACACCGTTTTTGTCTTTATGCGCATAATCTAGTGCTTGAATGCATCTTCCTGAAGGGGTGTAATAACGAGAAATTGTTACTTTGAGCTGTGTACCATAGGTTAATTCTACAGGTCTTTGAACCAATCCTTTTCCGAAACTGCGACTTCCCAAAACAACCGCACGATCTAAATCCTGTAAAGCTCCCGAAACAATTTCGGAGGCGGAAGCACTTCGTCCGTTAACTAAAATTACCAAAGGAATCGTAGTATCTATAGGTTCTTTTGAAGTTTTGTAGGTGTTGTTGTGTTTCTCTATTTTTGACTTTGTCGTAACAATAATCTCATTTTTAGCAACAAAAAGATTGCAGATATTAACCGCTTCGTTTAATAATCCACCTGGATTTCCTCTAAGATCCAATACAATTCTTTCGGCACCTTCTTTTTTTAATTGCTCCAATGCTTCTTTGGTTTCAGTTGATGCTTTTCTGTTGAAGTGATCCAATACGATGTAACCTGTTTTGTCATCAATTTTGGCAAAATAAGGAACTGATTTTATTTCGACTTCATCCAATACAATTACGGCCGAATTGGTTTTACCCTGACGAATGTATTTGATATCGATTTTAGTGTTTTTGGAACCTTTTAATAACTGTGAAGCATCATCTTTGAAATCGGCCAAAGGCGTATCTCCTATCTGAATGATTTCGTCTCCCGCTTTTAGTCCCGCTTTATCTGCGGGGAAATTTTTATACGGCTCTTTTATGATTAGCTTGTCGTCTTTTCGAGTTATCAATGCCCCAATTCCAGTATATTCGCCAGTATTGTTGATTTTAAATTTGAGTACTTCTTGTTCGTTAAAATAAACGGTATAGGGATCAAGCGAGCTTAACATTCCTTTGACGGCGTTGTTCATTAACTCTGCAGGAGTCGTTTCGTCGACATAATTTTTGTTCAATTCCTTGAATAGCGTCGTGAAAATTTCCAATTGTTTGGCAATCTCAAAATAGTC
>DATEOV010000493.1:0-18782 GCA_035273645.1 Flavobacterium sp.
TTATAAAGAATATGAAGTCGTTTTTAATGATTCGGTTTGTTGTTAATCTGTTGTAAAATAAGCAATTAGAATGTATTATTTTGAAGCTTCATTTGTATGAATTTTATAGTATTACTAATTGATTAGTTAAAATACTAACAAATTAGTTTGTCTACTAATTAATTAGTAGTATCTTGCGCTAAAATATTTTAAGAATGATAAAATTAGCTAAGCGAGAAGAACAGATAATGCAAGTGTTTTGGGATTTAAACAAAGCCTTTATTAGGGATATAATTCCATTATTGCCAGATCCAAAACCACATTATAACAGTGTGGCAACAATAGTGAAGATATTGGAGGAAAAAGGGTTTCTGAATCATGAAACAGCAGGGAATATGCATAGTTTTTTTCCAGTTATCAGTAGGGAAGAATACCAACAATTTGCTTTGAAGGATATTGTTAGTCAGTATTTTGATAACTCGTATCCTCGAATGCTTGCTTTTTTTGCTAAAGAGCAAAAGCTTACAGAAAATGAATTGGATGAAATAGTAAACATCATTAAAAAAGATAAAATATGATACCTTATATTTTGTATACAGCCCTTATTCTTTCTGCGTGTCTTATGTTTTATAAGCTGCTTCTGCAAAAAGAAACTTTCTTTCAATTGAACAGGCTTGTTTTGCTCAGCTGCATGATTTTGGCTTTTATTTTGCCATTGCTTCCGGTTCCTCAACAATTGTCGTTAAGGAAAGATGCTATTGTAAAACATATTCCTTTGGCAGAAGCGGCTGTTGACAAAAATCAGGCTGTCCAGCTAAAAGCACCGCCAGTACAGGAAGTCTATATTGAACAAGCTAAACAGACATTTGATGTTGACTTGTTGTTCCAATGGCTAGTTTATTTGTATTGGTTTGGCGTATTAATCTTTGCGCTTAACTTTTTGATGCAGGCTTGCGTGCTGTTGTATAGAGCGTATTCCTTATCGGCAATTCAGGATGGAAAGTTCCGAATTGTGGAAATTACTGGTGACAAAGCTCCTTGTTCATTTGCCAACAATATTTTTATCAACCCAGAGAAATACGAGTGGGAAACGTATACTCAGATTTTGCAGCATGAAAAAATTCATATTGAGCAAAAACATACTATTGACCTTTTACTTGCTGAAGTAGTTCTTGTTTTTCAATGGTTCAATCCTTTTGCATGGCAATGGCGAAAAGCATTGGAAAGCAATCTTGAATTTTTGACTGATGATAAAATGCTACAGCAGGACACTGTTGAAAAAGAAAGTTATCAGTTTAGCCTGCTTAAGGTAGCGGCGCCCCATTTTCCATTGAGTCTTACAACTAATTATAATCAATCATTAATCAAAAAACGAATCATTATGATGAATTCAAAAAAATCAAGCGTGCACACCACTTGGAAATATTTTTTCCTGTTGCCTTTATTAGTCTTGTTTGTTTGCCTTTTTAATCAACCGGCGGCGCAAGGACAAAATCTAAATTTTAACGAAGACTCCAAAGAGCAGTCAAGCACTCAAAATGGAATGGATACTGAGGGAAGCTGGTTTGCGGTTATCAAGGACAATACAGTAAGTATTCAGTTTAAAAGCGGTGAGCATAATAATTCGTCAACTACTTTTCAGTTGAGTGAATTTAAAGATCTACCAAGGGATAAGCAAGGCGAGTTTACCTTGACGAGAGAAGCGGGAACCATGAATTTTGTTGGAAAATTTGAAGGCAACAATGGAATGGGAACGTATAAGTTTATCGCAAGCAAAAGCTTTAGCAAAGAAATGGCAAAAGAAGGGGTTACTGTTGCAGATGAAAGCGACCTTATGGTTTTTTTCATAGTAGATATAAAAACTTCGTATGTAAAAATGCTGAAGAAAAACGGATACAAGGATATTGATAAAGATCAATTGATTCCATTGGCCTCTTTAGATGTTAATGAGGAATATATTAAATCTATTAAGCAGGCTGATATCCCTAATTTTGATTTGGATGATTTGATTCCTTTTAAATCAATGGAAATAAATAAAGCCTACATTGATGAGATACGCCAAGCCGGCTATAAAAATATTACTGCGGATAATATTATTGCATTAAAATCTCAAGATATCAGCGGTAAATTTATAGTTGATTTTCATAATTCGACTAATGGCAAAGATGATGATGAAACAGGGGATAATATCATTGCGTTTAAATCGATGAATATCGATAAGGAATTTATTGATTCTTATAAAAAACTGGGATATAGTGATCTTTCTAATGATGATCTTATGGCTTTGAAATCTTTAGATATTACTCCAGCATATATCCATGAGTTTGAAAAGGTAGGTTATAAAAATCTTAAACCTGATGATTTGTTTGCTTTGAAATCTTTAAATATTACTCCAAAATATATAGGTGAATTTGAAAAGATAGGTTATAAAGACCTCAAACCAGATGATCTATTTGCTTTGAAATCACAGAATATAAATCCAGATTTAATAACTGAATACAAAGATCTTGGGTTTAATGATCTGAATGTAGATAATGTTGTTGGAGCAAAAACAATGGGAGTTTCTCCTGCTTTTATTAAATCCATGAAAGAAAAGGGACATAATTTTAAAACCCTTGAAAAGTATATTGAATTGAAAGCTGTTGTTGGTATTAATTAGGAGAGCAGACAATTAAATTCATTGCAAAAAAATCAATCTAGCTGTAAGACTAAAAAGCCCAAACCGTATACGGAATGGGCTTTTTTGTTCTTTGATAAAATGGCCCACAAAAAAAGCCGAACATTGCTGTTCGGCTTTTTTGTCGGGGTGGCAGGATTCGAACCTGCGGCCTCCTGCTCCCAAAGCAGGCGCGATAACCGAGCTACGCTACACCCCGTAATTCGAGTGCAAATATAAGGTTTATTTCTGCTTTTCAAAGTGATTTTGTAAAATAATTAAAATTTATTTAGGCATCAGTTTTTTGGATTTATAAGAGTGTGTATTTTTTATAATAAAGATTACATTTGCAATTCAAAAAAATAAAAATATGTCGGATACAATAGAAAAAATTAAATGCCTTATTATAGGTTCTGGGCCAGCGGGTTATACTGCGGCCATATATGCAGCAAGAGCTAACATGAATCCTGTGCTATACCAAGGAATGCAACCTGGAGGTCAATTGACTACAACTAATGAAGTAGAAAACTTTCCTGGATATGTAGATGGTGTTACAGGTCCAGAAATGATGGTCCAGTTGCAAAGTCAAGCACAACGTTTTGGTGCTGATATTCGAGATGGTTGGGCTACCAAAGTAGATTTCTCTGGAGATATTCACAAAGTTTGGATCAATGATAAAATAGAATTGCATTGCGAAACTGTTATCATTTCTACAGGAGCTTCTGCTAAATATTTGAATATTGCTTCTGAGCAACATTATTTGAAAATGGGTGGTGGAGTTTCAGCTTGTGCAGTATGTGACGGATTCTTTTATAGAAATCAAGAAGTTGTTATTGTAGGAGCAGGAGATTCAGCTTGTGAAGAGGCTCATTATTTGTCTAAATTATGTTCTAAAGTAACAATGTTAGTTCGTAGCGAAAAGTTTAGAGCTTCTAAAATTATGGAAGCTCGTGTTCGCAAAACGGAAAATATTACTATCTTGATGAATCACGATACAGTTGATGTATTGGGAGACGAGCAAGTGGTAACGGCTGTTAAAGCAAGAAACAAAACTACTGGAGAAGTGTTTGATATTCCAGCTACAGGTTTCTTTGTAGCGATTGGACACCAGCCTAATACTGAAATTTTCAAAGACTATTTAACTTTAGATGAAACCGGTTATATTATAAATACACCTGGAACTTCAAAAACTAATGTTGATGGCGTATTCGTTGCGGGTGATGCTGCAGATCATGTGTACCGTCAAGCAATTACGGCTGCAGGTACTGGTTGTATGGCTGCCCTTGATGCTGAAAGATATTTGGCTTCTAAAGATTAATTTTTTTTATGAAAATAGAAAAGTCCCAATTTTTTTAAAATGGGACTTTTTTTATGAAGATAAACGAAGTAAATGTTTAGATTTATACAGTTCTAATTCGATTTACTTTGGTTTTTTTATCAATTGAGCTTCACCCAGAAATTTTCTTACCTCTATTTTGGGTGTTCCAACCAAGTAGATTTTGGATGTGTTATCAGCATCAACTATAAGTGTGGTATCTGTCATTAGATTACATATTGCACTTCCTTGGGTAGTTACATCAGCATTTTTTGTAGTCAAATTAAAACCTGTAAATACACTGTTATTGTCTTGTCGAATAATTGCGTTGGTAGCATCTCCTTCTATGATTGCAGTCGCTTTTTGGTACAAATCAAATGCAATATCTGTAGTTGTAGCAAGTGCTTTGATTTGAGCATTTTTACTTAGTTGAATTTTTGCTTTTTCAGCTTTTAAATTCAATTCGATCTTAGATTTGTCATCAGATATTAGGGTGAAATTTTTTGAATTGACGTTCAAATATAATTTGGCAAAATCTAATGAGGTAAAGGTAATATCATCTAATATGACGGCTTCAAGTGCATTCACAATAGTTGCGTTTTTGGCAACAACTGATTTTAGATCATTGGTGTATGTTATTTTTATAACCAATTTTTTGAAACTACTTATTTCTTTTGAAGTATAGATACGAAGTGTTTTTTCTTTGATGTCAAAAGAGATATTGTCATGAAGATTGTCATCGGCATCAATTTTAATTTCGTTTTTTGTGCCTTTTTCCAAGAAAATAGTTAGGTTGTCTTCAATTTCTAAAGCTGTAAAGTCGCCAATTTCTTTTGGTTTTTCGACAACTATTTTAGAGCCTTTTATTCTTTCTTTATTTTGACCAATAGTTAATGTTGTTACAAGTAAGAAAAATACAACTAAGTATGAATATTTCATTTTATACAATTTGGGTTGAAGTACAAATATAAAAAAATCACCCATTTTGATAGATGATTTTTAAATTTTTTAAGTTTGAATTACTTATTCTTGATGGACACTTCCTCCAGAATTCTCCTCTTTTTGAATCGATTTTGGTGTTCCATTATAGGTAATATTCCCACCACTGGAAGCTTCCGCTTTTAGGTTTACAATAGGATGAACTGTTATCGACGAGCCGCTAGAAGAACTGGCTACCACTTCGTTTGCCAGTAAGTCAGTAGTGTTGATTACACTCCCGCTGGAGGCTTCTGTTTCTAAATGCAACGCTTTACCTTTGATGGTTTGATTACTTGCGCTACTGGTTGTCAATTGAATAGTTTCATATTCTGTTGTCAGATTAACAGTGGCGGCACTTGATGAATCCAGAGTAAGGTTACTTCCTTTTAGAGTTGTGTTTGCATTAACAGTTGAAGCTGATGAAGCTTCAATTCCTTCAATAACTGGCATTTTTACCGTAATTTTTTTAGAGGTAACATTGAGGAAGTTACCAAATTTGCAAGAAATAACCAGTACTCCATTTTCTACTTTTGTGGTAATTTCTTTTTGCAAATTATCATCGGCTTCCACAATGATTTCTGTTTTGTCTGATTGCTCAATAACAAGGTCTAAAGCATTGTTTATTTCTATATTTTTGAAATCACCTGTAACGTTTCTTTTTTCGATAGTTACATGACCGCTTCCAGTTATAGAATTAATTTTTTCCAACTGATTGCAAGATCCAAAAAATAACGCCATTAGAGTAATGACAATGAACTTCGTGATTAATGTGATGATTTTTATCATGGCTATTGGTTTTATTTTGATTGGATAATATCACCAGTTGTAATGGTGTGTGTTGTTACCTCTTTTTTGTTAGAACCAAGAATTAAATAATAATTTTTAAAATAGGATGGAAGTCCTTCCGCCTGATGGTTGATCGAATTTCGAACTTCAAAATGCAGATGTGGAAAAAATGAACTACCTGAGGTTCCAATAGAAGCAATTTTTTGTCCTTTTTTTATTTTATCCCCCACTTTCATTCCAATTGCACTTTGATTTTTCAGATGTCCATATATACTGTACAAATGATCATTGTGTTTTATAACAATATAATTTCCATATAAAGTTAATGGATTATCTTTTAATGATGGAATATCAAAAGTTTTATCGTCTTTTTTATTTGTTTCGATAGCTGCAATTTTACCATCGGCAACAGCCAAAACATCAGTTCCAAAACCAAACCAGTCTGTGTTGTTTTCCCCCTTTGAAAGAAACTTTTTCCCTTCTGAATCAACCACTACAAAATCATAAGCGTATCTCATGAAGTTTCCAGTAAAACCTAATTGTTTAATAGGAGCAAATTCGTAGTCAAAACGCCTGTGATGTGAATAATAATCATGCCCGTCATACACAAGTATTTTGTTTTTCAGAGGCAGAATAAAATCCGATTTTTGTTCGTAATCTGTTGGAATAACTACTTTTTTAATCTCAATGCTATCATTGAAAACAAATGTATATTCCAGTTTCTCAGTCATACTATTTAGATCCGGAAACGGATTAAAAAGCATTTTTCTTGAAACACTACTCCATTCAATGTTTGGAATAGTGTTTATACTCGGGGCTGTACCATTATTATCCAAAAACTTTTGTTGGATAAGTTTGTTTTGCTTGTCAAAAGCTGATATTTCTAGTCTTGTTAATTTAAGGTTATCCGTTGATTGGTTTTCTATAACAAAATCAAAATTCAAACTGTATTGTTGTTCATTGATTTTCTCTTTCAGCGGATGCTCAGGTTTACATTCAATTGTAAGTTTGTTTTGAGCATTAACAGACAAGGTATATAATCCAAAAATAAGTACTGCAAAAGATTGAATGGTTTTCATTGTTACTTATTCAGTTTTAATAATTATACCGTCTTTGTTGATTTTTAATTCCTTAAAATTCTTTTTAGTTTTAACTACTGAATCACTTTCTACAGTAACACCATTTTCATTAATAGTAATATTACTTTGATTCTCATCCTCATCGCTTTCATCATTTTCATCATCAGGACAATTCAAACATTTTATTTTTTCATCTTCTACTCTAAAGACGCTTTTGTCTGAATCTTCTGAATGCCAATAAAAGAAATCATCATCGGTATGATCATAATTTGCCGCAGATTCGTCTACTTTTAGTAAAGTTCCTATTGGTAAAAACAAAGTGATTTCTATTTCTTGATCACGGAATTTGTTCTTTAAGTCAGTAATTAAATAATTGTCAAAGATCAATTGATTGTCTACAATTTTATAGCTGTATTTGATGGCTTCTGATCTTTTTTTGGCTTCAGATAATGATTTGCCTTTTGCTTCTTTTTCAATTTGAATATATGCATATTTTTCGTCCGATTTTTCGATTCTAAAACTCACTTGATTAGAATAAATAATGTCATTATTCAAGGAATCTTTTGTTATCATAAAATCATTTCGGTCATCTACATTTTTAGCAAAATAATCATTGTGCTTGAATTTAATCAAAAGCGTATCTGTTGGTTTTAGATTGATGGTTTCTTTTTGAACCGTTCTACCGTTTATCGCAAATGCTGTTGCTTGTTTAATTCCTATTGAAATTGCAATCGAAACAGCGATTAACCAAAGGGCCAATAGAGTGTATTTTGCGATATTTCCAATAGAGTTCATATTAGGAGCCAATAATTTAAAGCCTAATAAAGTCATGAAAAAGAAAGGAATACCAACAGCAAGGAACATTAATAGACCAAAAGACCAGATTGGATAATCGGTGAAATTACCTGCTTCCACAAAACTTTGCCAAGGAAAATCCATAGACACGCTAGTTCCCAATGTGAATACTCCAATGAATAGTAAAACCATTACCGTTAAACCTCCCATTATTAGAATTACTCCTAAGAATTTGGCAAAAATTTTGAAAACTGTCATGATGAAATCTCCTAGACCGCTTCCTATTTTTTCAGCTCCTGACTTAACTTGATTTCCAAATTTATCGTAATCAGCATTTTTTAATTTTCCAGAAACATTTTCAAATTCCTCACGAACCTTTTTTTCAATATTTGAAATTGTAACAGGTTCTCCTGTCATTTCAAGTTTTTCGGATGTTGTTATCGCTTCTGGAGTTACAATCCAAAGGATAATGTAAGCCAAAATTCCAGTTCCAAATCCAGCAAAAACAAATATTAAGAACATGATTTTTAACCAAACGGCATCAATTCCAAAATAATGTCCTAAACCTGTTGCAACACCACCGATCATTCCGTTTTCTTTGTCACGGTATAATTTTTTAGTATGTCTAGGTGCTGAGAAATCATTTGCTGTTGAGGCGCTTGGACCATCTTCTTCAATGATGTAATCTTCAGGCTGTCCCATAACAGTAATAACTTCGTCAACTTCTCTAATGGTAACTACATGTTTCTCTGTTTTTTGTTTCTCTGTCAATAATTCCGAAACTCTCATTTCGATGTCCTTGATGATTTCTTCTTGTCCAGATGATTTTGACAGTGATCTTTTTATAGCGTCAAAATAACGGGTTAATTTTTGGTATGCATCTTCGTCAATATGGAAGAACATTCCGCCTAGATTTATATTTACAGTTTTGTTCATGACTATTATTTTTGGTTGGTTATTAAGTTTACGGCGTCAGACAATTCTGTCCATGTGCCATCTAGTTCTCTTAAAAAAGTTTGTCCGATCTCAGTCAAACCATAGTATTTTCTAGGTGGTCCCGATGTGGATTCTTCCCAACGATAGTTGAGCAATCCGTCATTTTTTAATCGAGTTAAGAGCGGATAAATGGTTCCCTCCACGACCAACAATTTAGCGTTTTTCAAAGTGTCTAATATTTCTGAGGTATAAGCGTCTTTCTCTTTTAATACTGATAAGATACAAAACTCAAGAACACCTTTACGCATCTGGGCTTTTGTGTTTTCAATGTTCATAATTTTTTAATTTGAGTTGATTAGATTTGTTGATGAAACTGTTCATTTTTGATTGATGATTGATTAATATTTTTTGAAGCTTTATCCTGCTTTCCGTTGCAATCTTTTTATTTTTAAGAAAAAATAAAAAGGATTTCCACTGCAATCAGGGCTAGGGCATTGGTACTCTATTTAAGAAATGGTATTGTAAAAGGGTAATTGTATTCTTCTCCATTAGATGCTTTGATTGAAGCATAAATAACCAAAAAGAATTCAGCTATTTTCATACAGGCAAAGATGAAAAGTGCCATAGCACCCACTGTTAAAATCCCTATGCTGTTACCGTAATCAAAATTTTTTAAAATAATATCGTCGTTGTTTATCAATTCATTGAATGAGATGTTTTTCAAAACGGTATATAAAAATATTGGAATGGCAATCATGGCCAATATCAAAGAGTAAATTAAAATACTCAATTGAAAGTTCAAAGCTTGTTTACCATTGTGGTCTACAAATTCCGATTGCTCTTTTTTGGATGTCCAAAGGATAATTGGAAATATATAATTTCCAAACGGAATAATATACTGACTAAAAGTACTCAAGTGTGTAAATGCTGCAATGTTTCTTTCGGTTGAAGTTTCCATTTTTTTTTGATTTTTTGATTACGTTTTTTGATTGATGATTGATGACAGAAATTGATTAAATGACTTACCTAGTAATTTCTTATACAAATATATGTTTAAAAGAGGGTATCTTGTATCGCATAGTAGTGTATATTAACATAATATTAACAAAAAATGATTATTGTGAAAGAAAATTCTGTTTTTTTAAGCTAAATTTTAGTTTCGGTTAATTCTATGACGTTGATAACAGTGAGCGTGAAGGATAGAAGCTAGCTACCAAAGTAGCGCGGATAGCCTGACAGCACTAGGGGAAGGGGCTTTATGTGCGTTCCTATTGTTTAGCCCCTTTTTCTAGTGATGGCACGCCCAAAGATTTGAGAAAGTTGTAGTTTAATTTAAAGTAGAATTATTTTGGAGTTGATGAAAAGAGGTAGAATAAACTAATTGTTGTTTTTTATATGTACGCATAGTATTTTTTGTATTTTAGCAAAAAAATGTATCCCATGGAATTAACAGTGTCTAAATTAAATCGATTCGTATTTTTTAAATTACCCTCTGCATTTATATGTGGGGTACGGTTGAAATCTATTGATAAAGATAAATGTGTGGTGACGGTAAAGCACCGATGGATAAACCAAAATCCATTTAATTCTATGTATTTTGCCGTACAAGCGATGGCAGCCGAGTTGACGACAGGAGCGATGGTAATTGATAAAATTCAACAAAGCGGAAAGAAAATATCGATGCTTGTTGCTAATAATAAATCTAATTTCTCCAAAAAAGCTACAGGCCGAATCACTTTTGAGTGCCGAGATGGTCATTTAATAGAAGAAGCAATTCAAAAGACAATTGCCACTGGTGAAGGTCAAACATTTTGGATGAAATCTATCGGAACCAATGAGGAAGGCGTACAGGTTTCCGAAATGGATTTTGAATGGAGTATTCGATTAAAATAAGGTTGTTTTTAAAAATAAAAAAAAAGCTTCGTTAACTAGAAACGAAGCTTTTTTTAATATAAGGCAATAGTGAATTAATAATTATATAGAAAACAACCTTACTTTCAATACTTGAGAGTTGTATTCTTGGGGGAGCGAATAAAAATCTGTTCCCAAAATTAAACAAAACTATAACGTGATAGTCTTAAAATTATATTAAAGTTTTATCTAAGATATGAGTATATTTTCTTTGGGAAATTTTTATTTTTAAAAAAAGGTGACAATTTGACATTTTATAAGTTTTGGCAGTACTTTTGCAATCGAATCTAATGAATAAAACTATGTTTAAGAATTTTTTTAAAAATAAAAGTAATATGACTACAGAAAATACAGAATTCGATCAAGAAATAGATGATGTGACATTAGAGAATAATGCAAATGGTGAGCAACTTATTATTGAAGAATTAAGTGTTGAAGAGCAATTGGCACAAGACTTAGCTAAAGAAAAAGATAAGTTTTTGAGATTATTTGCTGAATTTGAAAATTACAAAAGACGTACTACAAAGGAAAGAATCGAATTGTTTAAAACAGCTAATCAAGAAGTGTTGCTTGCAATGTTACCTGTACTAGATGATTTTGACAGAGCAATGGTTGAAATCAACAAATCGGAAGATGAATTATTAGCCAAAGGTGTAGAATTGATTCATGAAAAATTGAAAGGAACATTGGTTGCCAAAGGATTAGAGCAAGTTGATGTTAAAGCGGGTGATGCATTTGATGCTGATTTTGCTGAAGCAATTACTCAAATTCCAGCAGCATCAGATAAGATGAAAGGGAAAATTGTGGATGTTCTTGAAAAAGGATACAAACTAGGCGATAAAATTATTCGTTTTCCAAAAGTGGTAATTGGTAACTAAAAAATCAAATTACAAATCATAAATTCTAATATGTTGAACAGTTGGAATTTGTCCCGAAGACTTTCGGGATTTGAATTTGGAATTTACTTTAAATTATTATGAAAAAAGATTTTTACGAAATATTAGGCATTTCAAAAGGTGCAGATGCTGCTGAAATTAAAAAGGCATACAGAAAAAGTGCATTGAAATACCATCCTGACAAGAATCCTGGCGACAAAGAGGCAGAAGAAAAATTTAAATTGGCTGCCGAAGCATACGAAGTATTGAGTGATCCTGCCAAAAAAGCAAAATATGACCAATACGGACATCAAGCATTTGACGGTTCTGGAGGTTTTGGCGGAGGTGGTCACGGCGGAATGAATATGGATGATATCTTTAGTCAATTTGGGGATATTTTCGGTGGTGGTTTTGGAGGATTTGGCGGAGGCGGAGGCGGAGGTCCTCGTCGCGTAAAAGGAAGCAATTTGCGTATTAAAGTAAAATTGACTCTTGAAGAAATCGCCAATGGTGTTGAGAAAAAAGTAAAAGTTAAACGTAAAGTTCAAGCTCAGGGCGTGAGCTATAAAACGTGTTCAACCTGTAATGGTCAAGGTCAGGTAATGAGAGTTACTAACACGATTTTGGGTAGAATGCAATCGGCTTCAACTTGTCCTACTTGTGGTGGTTCTGGTCAAATTTTAGACAAAAAACCAAGCAATGCAGATTCTCAAGGAATGGTTGTAGAAGACGAAACGGTTTCTATAAAAATTCCAGCAGGGGTTGTAGACGGAATGCAGTTGAAAGTTTCCAGTAAAGGAAATGATGCTCCAGGAAATAGTGTTCCAGGGGACTTGATTGTAGTTATTGAAGAAATCGAACATGAATTCTTGAAACGTGAAGGTGAAAACCTGCACTACGATTTATACATTAGTTTCGCAGAAGCTGTTCTTGGAATTTCAAAAGATATTGATGCCGTAAACGGAAAAGTGAGAATCAAACTGGAAGAAGGAATTCAATCAGGTAAAATCCTGCGATTAAAAGGAAAAGGTATTCCAAGTATCAATGGTTACGGAAGTGGCGATTTACTTGTACATGTAAATGTTTGGACTCCAAAAACTTTAAACAAAGAGCAAAAACAGTTTTTTGAAAAAGCGTTAACGGACGATAATTTTACTCCAAACCCTGAAAAATCAGAAAAATCATTTTTCGAAAAAGTAAAAGACATGTTTTCATAACTTTTATAAATAATAAAATACAAACCCATCCTTTATTCGTTAAGGATGGGTTTTTTAATGGATAATTAAGAGAATTTAGGCTCGAAATTATTTACTTTTACGCCAATTAAAAAAGTAGCATGAGTAATATACTTGAAGTAAGTAAAGTAGTTAAGCAATATGGTGATTATGTAGCGCTTAACGAAGTGTCATTGACCGTTCCCAAAGGAAGCATATATGGGCTTTTAGGCCCAAATGGTGCAGGGAAAACTTCACTAATTCGAATTATCAATCAAATTACGATGCCAGATAGTGGCGAAATCATCCTTGATGGTGAAAAACTTCAGCCCAAACACATACAATACATCGGATACCTTCCCGAAGAAAGAGGTTTGTACAGCACTATGAAAGTAGGTGAGCAGTGCTTGTATTTGGCACAAATGAAAGGATTGTCCAAAGCCGAAGCCAAAAAACAATTAGAATATTGGTTTGATCGCCTAGGAATTCAAGGTTGGTGGAATAAAAAAATCCAAGAATTGTCGAAAGGAATGGCACAGAAAATCCAGTTTGTGGTTTGCGTTCTGCATAAACCAAAATTATTGATTTTTGATGAGCCTTTTTCTGGATTCGATCCTGTAAATGCCAATGTGATTAAAGACGAAATTTTGGCATTGAAAGATGATGGTGCCACGATTATTTTTTCTACCCATAGAATGGAAAGTGTGGAAGAATTGTGTGATCATATTGCACTCATCCACAAATCGAATAAGCTGATTGAAGGCAAACTGATTGATGTAAAAAGAAAATTCAAGACCAATAGTTTTGAAGTAGGTATTCTATCGGACAATGTGGAAGGTTTGATGTTTGATATTACTCAAAAATTTAAGGTGGGACAAGCTAATTTTAAATCATTGAATGATGAAATTAAATTGGAAATCCAACTTGGGAATGCCACACCAAACGAATTACTGAATGTCTTGTCACAACGCGGTCAGGTTATGCATTTTGTTGAAAAAATTCCAAGTGTGAATGATATTTTTATTCAAACAGTAACAGGATAGATTAATTGGATTTTTTAGACTTTTTAACTAGAAATCCAATAATCGAACGATTAAATAATCTAAAACCGAATAATCTATATAAATGAGTATTATTTCATTAATTATAAAAAGAGAGTTTATTGCCAAAGTTCGTAATAAGTCATTTGTTGTTATGACTTTTTTAAGTCCGTTGCTGTTCGTTGGAATTGCTGGATTTGTTGCGTATTTAAGCTCTATGAAAGCCGAAACAAAACGTATTGCAATTCATGATGAATCAGGTTTGTTTGTTAACGAATTTGTAGCTCAAAATAATAAAGACAGTGAATACAGATATGTGGATTTGTCTGCGATTGATGTCCAAGCTCTTAAAGATAGTATTGCTAAAGAAGATTTTGAAGCCTTACTTTATGTTCCCAAAACGAGTACTAATAAAGATTTGGAGAATAAAATTCAATTGATTTCAAATAATAGTCCGAGTATTATTTTTATTGAAAAAGCCCAAGGAATTATTGCCGATAAGTTGACCAAAGATAATTTGGAAATGGCACATTTGGACACTTTGGCAATAAAAAATGCCAAGGCTGAAGTAGTTTTGAATCTATCGAAAGCATCTGGGGAAGAAAGTATAAGGGGGCTTAACGAAATAAAAATAGCGATAGGTGGTGCTTTCGGTTACCTTATCATGATGTTTATAATCATTTATGGCAATATGGTAATGCGCAGTGTAATCGAAGAAAAAACCAATCGTATTGTGGAGATCATCATTTCCTCTGTAAAACCATTCCAATTAATGATGGGAAAAATTATCGGAACTTCATTGGCGGGTTTACTGCAATTTTTAATTTGGACTGTTATCGGTTTGTTGTTAATGTTTGCTGCTTCAGCATTTTTCGGTGTCAATATTGGACCAACATCCAGAGTCTCTCCAGAAATGATGCATGTTGCCCAGCAAGAATTTTCAGGGACTGCCCAAATGTATATCAAAGAATTATGGAATTTACCTATCGCAAGTATCTTAATCAGTTTTGTGGTTTATTTTATTGGAGGATATTTTCTTTATAGTTCTTTTTATGCCGCAATTGGAGCCGCTGTAGATAATCAAACTGATTCACAACAATTTCTTTTGCCAATCATAATGCCTTTGATGCTTAGTGTTTATATTGGTTTTTTTACGGTTATTAATGATCCGCATGGAACTATCGCCGTAGTTTTTTCAATGATTCCCTTGACATCACCAATTGTAATGTTAATGCGTATTCCTTTTGGAGTACCGTGGTGGCAAATTGCAATTTCCGTATCTTTGTTGTTTGCTACGTTTTTTGGTGTAGTTTGGTTTGCTGCCAAAATTTATCGTGTTGGAATTTTGATGTATGGGAAAAAGCCGAGTTGGAAAGAATTATATAAATGGTTGAAATACTAAAGGTTATTTTAATAGTTAAGTTATAAAGCCAAAATAAAAAAGTTATATATGTCAAAAATTCTGATTATCGAAGACGAAGAAGCTATTAGGAGAGTATTAGCCAAAATACTTTGTGAAGAAAATGAGTCTTATGAAGTTGATGTAGCAGGAGATGGTGTCGTAGGCCTTGAGAAAATAAAAGAAAACGACTATGATTTGGTTTTATGTGACATAAAAATGCCAAAAATGGATGGTGTTGAATTGCTTGAAGCCGTAAAAAAGATCGATACCGAAATTCCCATTGTAATGATATCAGGACATGGGGATATGGAAACGGCAATCAATACGATGCGTCTTGGGGCTTTTGATTATATTTCAAAACCACCAGATTTAAACCGATTGCTAAATACGGTTCGAAATGCATTGGACAGGAAAAAACTGGTTGTTGAGAATAAAATTCTGAAGAAAAAAGTCAGTAAGAAATACGATATAATTGGGGATAGCGAACCAATCAATCTGGTGAAATTGATGATTGATAAAGTGGCTAAAACCGATGCAAGAGTTTTGATAACCGGACCAAATGGAACAGGAAAAGAATTGGTTGCTCATCAATTACATGACAAAAGCGATCGTTCTAGTGCTCCAATGGTAGAAGTGAATTGTGCTGCCATACCAAGTGAATTGATAGAAAGCGAATTGTTTGGGCACACAAAAGGAGCCTTTACATCGGCGGTAAAAGATCGTGCAGGAAAATTCGAAGTAGCCAATAAAGGAACTATTTTTCTGGATGAAATTGGAGATATGAGTTTGTCAGCCCAAGCCAAAGTTTTGAGAGCTTTACAAGAAGGAATCATAACACGAGTAGGGGCAGACAATGATATAAAAATCGATGTACGTGTTATTGCCGCTACCAATAAAGATTTAAAAAAGGAAATTGCAGAAGGTCGTTTTAGAGAAGATTTGTATCATCGTTTGGCGGTTATTCTAATAAATGTGCCTTCTTTGAATAATAGGAGGGAAGATATACCTTCTTTGATTGAGCATTTTACAAATAAAATTGCGGTTGAGCAGGGTAATGCAGTTAAGCATTTTTCAGCCGAGGCAATTCGTTTATTGCAAGAATACGATTGGACAGGAAATATTAGGGAATTACGCAATGTGGTTGAACGCTTGATAATACTTGGAGGGAACGAGATTTCCGAAAGTGATGTTAAGGCTTTTGCGAGTAAATAAAAGGAATTTAATTATTTAAAAAATTTAATTATTTAAAGATTTGACATTTGTTTTTAATCTTTCAATTTTTTTATTTTTTAATCTTTCAATAATAATAAATGAAACTAAAGAAAATAAATCAAGTATTGCAAGAAGCCTTAATTGATAACGGGTTGACGGAAGCTAATGAGATGCAAAAAGAAACTTTTTCGACTATAAAAAGTGGATCGGATGCAATTATTGTTTCCCCAAAAGGTTCAGGAAAATCAACAACTATTGTGATTAATGTCATTCAGCAATTGGTTTGTGAAGGTGAAGAGTCACCTCGTGCGTTAATCATTGTTGAAGACAAAACCAAGGTTCTTGAAATGGAAGATCTTTTCGAGAAGTTTGGAAAATTCACCAACTTAAGAGTATATGGTGTTCATGATAAGGGAGATATGGATTATGATAAAAATTATATTTCAACAGGTATTGATGTCCTTATTGGAACTCCAAATAAATTAAGTGATATGTTTAGTACGGCGGGATATAATGTAAACCGTTTGAAAATGTTTATTCTTGATGATGCAGATCCAATTTTGAAACTACGCCATGAAACAAAAATCATGCGAATCTCAAATAGTATTGCCAAAACGCAACGTATCATTTTTACTGAACAACTGACCGAAAGAATTGAAATCTTGGCTGATAAAATGTTATTGGAGCCTTATGTTTTTGATTTTGAGGAAGAATATGACGAAGATGAGGAGGATTTGGAAGAAGAAGAGTCCGTAAATCAAGATGTTGATGATTTTGAAGAAGAAGATGAGGAAATTGATGATGACGAAGAAGAATAGAATTCAGGAATAAATCAGTAGGCAGGAAGCAAGACACCGAACGAACAAGTTTTATGATGCTTTTTAGTTTAATGATTTGAGATAATAAATAATTTAAAAATAAAAGCATCATGGGATTAATGAAAGTATTTTCGGGAAGTGAAATTTTAGCTTTGGCTCTGCAAGAAAAAATTGAAGCTGCTGGAGTGGAAACTACAGTTAAAAATAATATCCAATCGGCAAGAATGTCAGGTTTTCCAAATTTGGACTCAGCTGTTGAGGTTTTTATTCAAGAAACGGATTTTGCAAAGGCAAATCCGGTTATCGAAGAATTTAGGTTGAATATCTAATTGAATTAAAAGTTTTTTTTAAAAACCTTGAGGCTTAATTAGTGTCAAGGTTTTTTAATGGCATAATAATTGTAATTTATTAATTTATAATTTATTAGCCGAAAATTTATATAATGAAAGAAGTAAAATACAAAATGCTTGTTTTGGATATGGATGACACGTTGTTGACCGACGAACATACTATATCTGATGAAAATAAAGAAATGATTTTTAAAGCCCAGGAAATGGGAGTTTATGTGGTTTTGGCATCAGGAAGACCTACTTCGGCGATGACGGCATATGCTAAAGAACTGAAAATGGATTACTATAATTCATTTATGCTTTCTTATAATGGAGCTGTAATTACCGATTTGAAAGAAGACAAAGTTCTTTTTGAACAAACCTTAACTAAGGAACAAATTCATGAACTGTATGACTATAGTTTGAAAAGTAATACGCATATCATTACCTATGTAAATGAAGAGATTGTTAGTGAAACCGATTCGGAATTCATTGAAATTGAAAAGCATATTACAGGTATGGTACACAATAAGGTAACAAGTTTCAAAGATGCTGTACAATCGAATGCTGTAAAATGTATTCTGCTTGAAGAACCATCTTATCTCAAAACTGTTGAAGATGATTTGAAACTGGCTATGCCAAATTTGAGTGTGTCGATGTCAAAGCCTTTCTTTCTTGAAGTAGCCCAACAGGGAATAGATAAAGCCTATAGTTTAAAAAAATTGGCTGAGAAGCTAGATATCCATCAAAGTGAAATTATTGCTGTAGGAAATGCAGGAAATGATTTGACAATGGTAGAATATGCCGGTCTAGGTGTTTGGGTGGATAATGTAACTCCTGAATTGAGAGATAAAGCAGATTTAATTGTAGCTTCGAATAATGATCATGGCGTTGCTGAGGTAATCAAGCGTTATATTTTGAATTAATGAAATCGTATATAGAAACCGAAAGATTGATTTTAAGGGAAGTGATTCCTTCAGATGATGAAGGAATGTTTGAATTGGATTCGAATCCCGAAGTACATCGTTTTTTAGGAAACAAGCCTGTAAAGAATATAGAGGAAAGTAGGTTGTATATCGAAAATTTAAAAAAACAATATGCGGATAATGGAATTGGTCGTTGGGCTGTAATCCTAAAAGAAAGTAATGAATTTATTGGTTGGTCCGGTATAAAGTTAATTACGGAGCCTATTAATAATCATCAAAGTTTTTATGAGATTGGTTATCGTTTTATCCAAAAGCATTGGGGAAAAGGTTATGCTACTGAAGCTGGATTGGCTTTTGTAGATTTTGCTTTTAATGAAATGAAAATAGAGTGTCTTTATGCTTATGCAGATTCTGGAAATAAAGATTCAAGAAATATACTAGAAAAATTGGGAATGCATTATGTCAATTCCTTTGAATACGAAGGAGAAGAAGAGGTTTGGTATGAAATGAAGAATCCAAATTTATAATTCC
>DATEOV010000494.1:0-2458 GCA_035273645.1 Flavobacterium sp.
GAATTGCAATTTGGAAATCAATGAGTTTTTGAATTATATTTTCAGTTTCACCAATTTCTGATGTAGTGAAAATCAATTTATTGGTATGAGATTGTATTAAAATCTCATTATGTGTGTCTATTTTATTTGAATCAATTATCATGGTCTTTTTATTAAGTTAGTCAGAAAACAAAATACTCCGATTGTTTTATAGATATTTTTTTGTGTTTTGCAAAATCTTACACCCTAGATTCAGTAGGGCGCAAGATAATACAGTCTACAAAAAATAACCAAAAAAAACTATCTATAGAAGCCCATCGCTACTCCACCGTCAACATTCAAGGCATTTCCGGTTGATTTATTCAACAAGCCCCCAACAAATGCAAAACAAGCATTGGCAATATCCTCGGGTAATATAATCTCGTTCAATAAGGTACGTTTGGCATAGTAAGCTGGTAATTACTCAACAGTTACCCCATATGCTTTAGCACGACCTTCCGCCCAACCGCCAGACCAAATATTTGAATCCGAGATCACGGCATCGGGGTTTACAGTATTTACACGAATTTTATCAGCACCTACTTCCGCTGCCATCAATCGTGTGAGGTGTGCTTGTGCAGCTTTGGCTGAACCATAACCTGGATTATTAGGACCTGCAACTACAGCATTTTTTGAAACAATATTCACAATATCTCCTCCAAAACCTTGTTTGCGCATTACCTCAATTCCGGCTTTAGAAACAATAAATTGTCCTTTTACCAAAATATCATATAATTTATCCCAGTCTTCTAAACTATGTTCTGCAATCGATTTTGAGATACTAATTCCTGCATTATTTACTACAATATCAACACCTCCAAAAGCTAAACAGGCAGCATCAAAAGCTTTTTCTGTTTTGTTTTCATCTGTTACATTGAGTAACGTACTCGCAATGGCATCTTTACCAAAAGTCTTTATAAAATCTGCAGTGGCCCCTTCCAAGCGCTCTTCGTTAATATCATTAATAACAACACAAGCACCTTCTTCGGCAAATTTTTTGGCAATAGCTTTTCCAATTCCTCCTGCAGAACCCGTGATCAAAGCGATTCGTCCTGACAAGGCCTTTGGTTTGGGCATACGCTGTAATTTAGCTTCTTCCAGTAACCAATATTCAATATCAAATGCTTCCTGACGAGGCAATGATGTATATTCTGAAACTGCTTCTGCGCCTTTCATCACATTTACTGCATTGATGTAATATTCGGATGCCAATCGCGCCATCGTTTTATCTTTTGCAAAAGTGAACATACCAACTCCTGGATATAAAATTACCACTGGGTTTGGGTCACGCATAGCAGGTGAATTCGATTTTTTGCACGTATTATAATATTCTGAATACATATTACGATAAGCTTCAAAAGCTGGAGTCAATTTTAATTTAATCGCTTCCACATCAGATAAATCTTCATTTGGATCTAATTCAAGTACCAGAGGACTGATTTTGGTGCGTAAGAAATGGTCTGGACATGAAGTTCCCAATGGAGCTATTTTATCCAAGTCATTCGAATTAATAAACTCTAATACTCGGACATCATCGGTATAATGACCAATCATTTTACGCTCCGAAGAACAAAAACCACGTAAAATCGGCGCTACTTTGGCAGCCTTCAACTGACGGTCACTTGCAGCAAGACTCTCAATTTTCTGACCTCCAAAAACAGCGCGTTTTTTACCATTGTTACTTTCTAGATATTCAGCACATTTTTCGATTATCTGAAGTGTATTTACATAACTTTCATAAGCAGTGTCACCCCAAGTAAACAAACCATGAGAACCCAACATTACCCCTTTTAGTTTTTTGCCACGAGTCTTAGCTTCTTCCAAACAAGCACGCATTTGTAACCCCAAATCGAAGCCAGGACGTTGCCATCCCACCCAGCCAATTTCACCATTGAATAATTCTTCGGTAATTTTTGCTCCATCTTTTGCGGCAGCAATTGCTATAGCGGCATCAGGATGTAAGTGGTCTATATGTTTAAAAGGTAAAAAACCGTGTAAAGGCGTGTCGATAGAAGGAGCTTTTGAAGCCAAATCAAAAATACAATGATTGAATAATTCCACCATTTCATCTTCAAATTCAATTCCTTTATATACTTTTTCAAGATCAAGAAGTCTTTCCAAATAAAGTGCTGCACAACCTGATTTTGTTAATGTCCCAATGTCTCCCCCAGAACCTTTTATCCACATTACTTCAGAATCAACGCCCGTTAACGGGTCTTTGTCTGTGATTTTTACAGAAGTGTTTCCTCCTCCATAATTAGTAAGTCTTAAATCGGCGCCCAATAAATTAGAACGATATATAAAAAGTGCTACCTCGTCTCCAGCTAATGCAGCAGCTTTGTTTTCGTCCCAAAGGTAACTTACGTGCTTAAAAGTCATGTTTTTTGTGTTTGTATTTGACATTATGATTAGTTATATAGTTATTTAAAATTTTGCAAAT
>DATEOV010000495.1:0-4189 GCA_035273645.1 Flavobacterium sp.
GTAGCGGGGAAAAAAGTAGTTATTGTTGGTGATATTTTGCATTCTAGAGTAGCACTTTCCAATATATATGCTTTACAAATGCAAGGTGCTGAAGTTAAAGTTTGCGGTCCCAAAACTCTTATTCCAAGATATATTGAATCACTTGGAGTGACAGTTGAGCCTAATTTGCGTAAAGCACTTGAATGGTGTGATGTAGCAAATATGTTAAGAGTGCAAAATGAAAGGATGGATGTTAATTTTTTTCCATCAACTAGAGAATACGCACAGCAATATGGTGTCGATAGGGCTTTATTGGATTCACTCGATAAAGAAATTGTAATTATGCATCCAGGACCAATAAATCGTGGAGTTGAAATTACAAGTGATGTAGCCGATTCACAACAATCGGTGATTTTAAATCAAGTAGAGAATGGTGTTGCTATCAGAATGGCAGTTATCTATCTTTTAGCATCAAAAATCCAATAAACAACGACTATGAAAGTTACTACAAAAGGACATACAATTATAATTAAAGATACTGAAGGAGATATTGTAGAATTTCTTGAGAAAATAAGTAGTCAATATAATAGTTTCAAAGAACATAATCTTATTTTGGATATTTCTCACGACAAATCGGTTGATGTAAAATCAATTAAGATTTTTTCTGAGTTAGCCAAAAAACATAAAAAAGAAAAAAAATCTTTGGTTTTCGTTGTTCAAGATTTAGACTATAATAAAGTTCCAGTTTCTATTACTGTTGTTCCAACTCAATTGGAAGCTCAAGATTTGATTGAAATGGATGAAATTGAAAGAGATTTAGGTTTTTAAAATTGTTTAATCGTTTATTTGTTAGATAGATATAAAATTGTATTTAAATAAAAAATTTAGAAAATTATTTTTTAAAGACGCTTTCAATCAACCTTAAACGATTAAACAAATAAACGATTAAACGAAAAAAATTGAAACTTACCATATTAGGCTGTTATGCCGCTACACCTCGTACTTTTACAAATCCCACCTCCCAGGTTTTAGAAATTAAAAATAGACTTTTTTTGATTGATTGTGGAGAAGGTACTCAAGTACAATTGCGTAAAAACAAATTGAAATTTTCAAAAATAAATCATGTTTTTATTTCCCATTTACATGGAGATCATTTTTTTGGATTAATAGGTTTGATTTCAACTTTTGCACTTTTAGGTCGCACTACAGATTTACATATTTATGGTCCAAAAGGAATTAAAGAGATAATTGATTTACAATTAAAATTATCAAATTCATGGACAAATTATCAATTGTTCTTTCATGAATTGGAATCAAAGGGAAGTGAGATAGTTTATGAAGATAATAAAGTAATCGTAAAAACCATTCCATTAAAGCATCGTGTTTATACCAATGGGTTTTTGTTTCAAGAGAAAATAGGTGAGCGCAGACTCGATTTGAATACTGTTCATGATTATGAAATCGACAAATGCTATTATCAGAACATCAAAAATGGAAAAGATATTACGCTTGAGGATGGGCGTATTATTGCTAATAATAAATTGACTTTTGATCCAATTCCCGCTTTGAGTTATGCTTTTTGTTCTGATACAAAATATACTGAAGATATAATTCCTTTAATAGAAAATGTTACTGTATTATATCACGAATCCACATTTTTGCAATCAGAAGAAACATTGGCACAAAAAACTTTGCATTCAACAGCCAAAGAAGCTGCCAAAATTGCTTTGAAAGCCAATGTAAAACAATTAATTTTAGGTCATTATTCTACTCGCTATGATAGTATTGATTTGTTTAAAAAAGAAGCGGAAACTATTTTTAAAGAAGTACTGTTAGCAGATGATGGTAAAAGTTTTGAATTTTAAAAAGGATAGTTAGATTTCTAGATTTTTAGACTATTTGATACTAAATGTGTAAAAAGGTATTTTCAATAATCTAACAATCTAAAAGTCCAATAATCTAAAAGCCCAATAATCTAATAATCTAAGCAATGAATGATTTAAGTAATTATAGAAAATCATATGAGAAAAGTGAATTATTAGAATCGTCTATTCCAGAAGATCCAATAAACCTTTTTAATAGATGGTTTCATGAAGAAGAAGATTTTGACGGTGCTGGAGAAGTCAATGCGATGACTGTTTCTACGATTGGCTTGGATGGTTTTCCAAAATCACGTATTGTTTTATTGAAAAAATTCAATGAAGAAGGTTTTGTTTTCTTTACAAATTATAATTCGGAAAAGGGTAGGGCTATAATCAATAATCCTAAAATTTGTCTCTCTTTTTTTTGGGAAAGTATGGAGCGACAGGTAATAATAAAAGGTACAGCCCAGAAAACTTCCGAAAATATTTCAGATGGTTATTTTGAGTCAAGACCGGATGGTAGCAAATTGGGCGCTATAGTTTCCAATCAAAGTGAAGTTATTCCTTCTCGAAATTACCTTGAAGAAAATTTAAAGCAATTAGAAAAAGATTTTGAAGGAAAAGAAATTCCTCGTCCAAAGCATTGGGGTGGTTTTTTGGTAACTCCTTTAGTGGTAGAGTTTTGGCAAGGAAGACCCAATCGTTTGCATGATAGAATTCGTTATACTCTTCAGGAAGATTTTTCATGGGAGATTTCTCGTCTAGCTCCATAATGTAGGAATTTGACGTTTTTTTTTATAATTTTGATGTAGTTCATCGATTTTTTTTGGTAGTTTAAGGATTAGTAAGTTAATTTGAATAATAATCTAAACCACTAACATTAAAGCAGTTTGCCCCCAATCTACTTTAAATTTAAACTACTATCATTATGTATTCGAAATTATTTCGCATGTCTTTTTTCGTCGTGATTTTGACTTTTATGGTTTCCTGTACAGCTGAGGATACTACTGGATCACAAGAATCTTCTGAAAGCTTGCCAATTGTATTGAACTATGATTATAGTCCAGTAGAATTAGAAACAATGGCATTGATTAATGATTATAGAGTAAGTATAGGTTTGAATGCTCTAGAAAAAATTAATCATATTTCATATAAATCAGAAGAGCATGATAATTATATGATTGCCAATAATGTTGTGAATCATAATGATTTTGAGGCACGTTCGTCAAATATTATGAAAGTATTAAATGCCAAAAATGTAAGTGAAAATATAGCTTACAACTATAATAGTGCCCAAGGTGCATTTGATGCTTGGCTAAGAAGTGAAGGACACAAAAAAAATATAGAAGGAGATTTTACACATTTTGGTCTTTCAATCAGAGAAAATCCTGTAACTGGAAAAAAATATTATACTAATATCTTTGTTAAGATTTAAATTCAAAGCATTATAAAACAAAAAAACTACCATTTAGGTAGTTTTTTTGTTTTATGATTAATGCTAATTATAGAGCAGTTATGATAAATTCACTACGTCTATTTTGTTGATGCTCATCTTCTGTACATTTTACCCCATCAGAACAATTATTAAATAATTTATTTTCTCCATAACCTTTACTGCTTAGTCTATTTGGAGCGACACCATTTTTAATTAACCAATCTTTTGTTGATTTTGCTCTTCTGTCCGATAATCCTTCATTGTATTTGCTAGAGCCACGGCTATCGGTATGGGAACGAATATCAATTTTCATATTTGGATATTGGTTCATTACATCCAATATTTTTGCTAAATCTAAGGCGGCTTCGTCTCTAATAATGGCTTTGTCAAAGTCAAAGTATATCCATTTAATTCCGAAGCATTTACCTAAATCATCACCCACAACCACTTTACATAAAGCTTTTTCAAAAGCTAAATTTAATTCAGTTTTACAATCGTTTTCAGCTAATGTAACTGTTTTTTCTGTAGTGGTATAATCTTCTTTTTCGGCTCTAACACTATATGTTTTGTTGGCTTCCAAATTAGTGAATGAATAATAACCATTTGAATCAGAGTCAACACTACTTATTATTTTATGTTGATGATCATAAAGAGTTACTTTGGAATTTGGCAGGACTTTTCCAGAAGCCATTTCTGTTATAGTTCCATTCAATTCAGGCTTACACTTAGGCATAAGTCTTTTAGTTTCCAAAAATTGATAAATATCATCATAACCTTTTCCTCCATCTCTATTAGAAGAGAAAAATCCAATTCGATTTTTGGTATTTATTAAATAGGCAAAATCATCCTTTGGAGAATTGACATCGGCTCCCACATTTTGTACTTCACCGAAAGTCCCATCTGGATTAATTTT
>DATEOV010000496.1:0-5341 GCA_035273645.1 Flavobacterium sp.
ATGAACTTAGCAGGGTTAGTTTATATTAATTAAACCTGTTTACTATGAAAATTTATATCAAAAATATGGTATGCGGCCGTTGTAAAATGGTAGTAAAGTCTGTATTTGAAAGTATGGGAATTAATCCTTTTTCAGTTGAGTTAGGGGAAGTTGAATTGAAAAATGACATAAACGAAAATCAAAAAAACGAATTGTTAAAAGAACTTCGTGCAATTGGCTTTGATTTAATTGACGATAGGAAAAGTAAAACAATCGATAAGATTAAAACATTGATTATTGATTTGGTTCAAAATAAAAACAATGATTTGAAAAGTAACTTATCCAGTTATATTTCACAAGAACTCCATCAAGACTATAACACCTTGAGTAATCTGTTTTCGGAAGTTGAAAATACTACTATTGAGAAGTATTTCATCAATCAGAAAATTGAGAAAGTAAAAGAATTGATTATTTATGATGAACTATCTTTAAGCCAAATTGCCTACTCTTTAAATTATAGTACTGTTTCGCATTTGAGTAATCAATTCAAAAAAGTAACTGGCTTTTCGCCAACTTACTTCAAGAACATAAAAACCATTAAAAGAAAGCAAATAGAAGATTTGTAAATCTTGCATATCATACCCAAAATTGTGCAAATGCAAAAAACAGTTATGATAGAAATTTGTATTAAAATAATATAGAAGATGATACATACTTACAGCATTACCGGTATGACTTGCGATGGTTGTCGCTCTAAAGTCGAAAAAGCATTGAATACTATTGAAGGAGTTGAGGCAAAAGTTGCATTAAATCCACCCATAGCAACTATAACTATGGAAAAACATATTCCAACAACACAGTTACAAGAAGCATTGACAGCAGTTGGGAAATACACCATAGAAATGAATAATGGCAAGATCCTAGTACAGGCACCAGCTAATGAAACTACAGCAAAATCCTGCTGCTCTACGCATTCTCATGAACATAAAAAAGAAACTGTTATACCAAGCAATGCTCAGGGAAAATACTATTGTCCAATGCATTGTGAAGGCGAAAAATTATATGACAAAGCGGGTGACTGCCCTGTGTGTGGAATGGATTTAGTAAAAGCACCCGATTTAACAGTTAATATAGCCTTATATACTTGTCCGATGCATCCTGAAGTAATTAGTGAAACTCCAGGTTCATGTCCTATTTGCGGGATGGATTTAGTACCAATGGAACCAAGCGAAAGCGAAGACCAAAAGACGTATAATGATTTGGTAAAGAAAATGAAAATAGCGGTCGTATTTACAGTTCCTATTTTCGCTATTGCTATGATAGAAATGGCACATAATAATCCTTTACTTCAACTAATGGATGCCACTAAGTGGAATTGGGTACAGCTTATTTTATCACTTCCAGTTGTTTTTTATGCCTGTTGGATATTTTTTGTTCGCGCTTGGAAATCAATAATTACATGGAATTTAAATATGTTCACCCTCATCGGAATTGGTACAGGAGTGGCTTTTTTATTTAGTTTGGTCGGTATGTTTTTCCCAGACATTTTTCCTAGTGAATTTAAAACAGAAGATGGGACAGTATTATTGTACTTCGAGGCTACAACGGTTATTCTGACTTTAGTTTTATTGGGGCAACTACTCGAAGCCAGAGCACACAGCCAAACCAGCGGAGCTATTAAAGCATTACTTAAATTGGCACCAACTGAGGCTACTTTAGTAGCAGATGGAGGTGACAAAGTAATTTCTATTCATGATATCAAAAAAGATGATTTACTTAGAGTAAAACCTGGAGACAAAATTCCGGTTGACGGAAAAATTACCGATGGAGAAAGTAGTATTGATGAAGCTATGATTACTGGCGAACCAATACCCGTTGACAAAAAGAAAGATGATAATGTTATTGCCGGAACCATAAACGGTAACAAGTCCTTTGTAATGATTGCCGAAAAAGTAGGTTCAGAAACTTTGCTTTCCCAAATAGTGCAGATGGTAAATGATGCCAGTCGTTCAAGAGCACCAATTCAAAAATTAGCCGACAGTATCGCTAAATATTTTGTGCCAGTAGTGGTGATTATCTCCGCAATAACATTTTTCGTTTGGGCAAAATTTGGCCCAGAACCAGCATTGGTTTATGGATTCATTAATGCAATTGCGGTATTAATTATTGCTTGTCCTTGTGCATTAGGATTAGCTACGCCAATGTCGGTAATGGTTGGTGTTGGTAAAGGTGCGCAATCTGGTGTACTTATAAAAAATGCTGAAGCTTTAGAAAACATGAATAAAGTTAATGTGTTAATTACTGACAAAACAGGAACAATAACCGAGGGGAAACCTTCTGTTGAGAAGATATTTTCTTCAAATAATGAAGAAAATAATTTGCTTAAAAACATAGCTTCATTAAACCAATACAGCGAACATCCATTAGCACAAGCTGTAGTCAATTATGCTAAATCAAAAACAGTTTCATTAATCGAGGTAAAAGATTTTGAAGCCATTGCAGGCAAAGGAGTTATTGGAACTGTTGACGCTAAAAAAGTAGCATTAGGAAATAAAAAACTAATGGAACAAGTCAAAGCAATCGTTTCAGATGATTTAGAAAATAAAATTATTGCTGAACAAAAATTAGGTAAAACGGTTTCATACATAGCTGTTGATGGTATTGCTGTTGGTTTTGTATCAATTTTCGATGCCATTAAAGAATCAAGTGCAGCAGCCATTAAAGAGTTAATGCGTCAGGGTGTTGAAGTAGTAATGCTTACTGGAGACAATGAAAACACAGCTAAAGCGGTTGCTGATGAATTGGGGTTGACGTCATATAAAGCAGGATGCTTACCCGAAGACAAACTCAAAGAAATTAAAAAATTGCAAGCAGAAGGCAAAATTGTGGCGATGGCAGGCGATGGTATAAATGATGCTCCAGCATTGGCACAAGCAAATATTGGAATTGCAATGGGAACAGGAACAGACGTAGCTATAGAAAGTGCTAAAATAACTCTAGTAAAAGGCGATTTGCTAGGTATCGTAAAAGCTAAGAATTTGAGCCACGCTGTAATGCGAAACATCAAACAAAACTTGTTTTTTGCTTTCTTCTATAATGTTTTAGGAGTTCCAATTGCAGCGGGAGTTTTGTATCCATTTTTTGGAGTTTTATTATCGCCAATGATTGCAGCTTTAGCAATGAGTTTTAGCTCGGTTTCTGTAATTGTAAATGCTTTGCGATTAAGAAGTTTGAAATTATAAAAAGCATTAGAAATAATTTATAGCTGTATAAAAAATGAACAACCTTACTCAAATAATCCAACAATACAAAGTTGACAACGAAAGTGTTTATAATACTTGGTTTGTTGACAATGACCAACGATTAAAAGCATTTCGCACTATTCGCAGAGGCGTTTTACAAGTTATTGACGATATTAAAAACAAATCTTTTCCTAACGATTTTAAAGGCAGTAGTTTAGAATTTGTGTTGAGTTGTATAGCAGAGCAAAAACAAGTCTTTGTAGGCGTAGCACATCCTTTTTATTGGAAACCAAAATTAAGAATTCCAGATATTTACGAAAACCAAAACAATAAAATTGCTTTTGGTCAATTTCTTGAAAACTGCATTAATGCCAAAACAGAAGAACAAGTAGTAAAAGAAATTGTAAAACTAGACGAACTCAAAGTAAAAGGTCTTGGACCAGCAGTCGCCAGTATTTTATATTTCTTGCATCCAACTTGGTTTCCACCATTCAATACAGCAATTCTTAACGGATTTAATTTTCTGTTCAAGGACAAAAAGAGACTAGGAAGTTGGACAGAATATTTAAAAATAAGAGAAACTTTAATCGAAACTAACAATAAACATAAATCGGAATTATCAAATGATTTAGGAGCGATTGCGGGATTATGTTTTGAAATTGGAACACAAAAAATGCTCATTGGTAATGATGAATATTTAAGCGAAGAAGAACGCAACAAATTTGAAAAAAACATCTTAAAACGCCAAAAAGAAATCCAAGAAGAAAAATTAGCAGAAAACCTCCATAACGAAATGCAATACCATTTATTAAAAATTGGAGTTTCATTAGGTTTTGATGTAACACCGGCAAGCAACGATAAAAGCAAATCGTTTGGCGGTCAAAGTTTTTCATTTATTTCACTTACTAAATTTCCAGAACTTCCAACAGATAAAGACACACAAAACACCATAAAATTAATCGATGTGCTATGGTTTCAAAAAGGAACTGACAAGATCATTGGAGCATTTGAAGTTGAAAAAAGTACCAGTATCTATTCAGGAATATTACGATTATCCGATTTGTATTTTAGTATTTCTAATGGCGAAGAAGTCTTTTATATAATCATTCCAGACAGTCGGGAGAAAGACGTTATTCAACAACTCAACCGACCCGTTATAAAAAACTCAAAAATGAATATCAAATACATACTATTTTCAGAATTAAGAGCCAATTGCGATGCGATTTGCAAATTTGGAACAGACCATTCTATTATGGAAAGAATCTCAAAATCAATTTAAATCTAAAAAAATGAAAAAAACACTCTTAGCATTGTTAATTATTTTGCAATCCTTATTAATATCTGCACAGAATAAAATTCAGATAAGAGCTACATCAGCCAGTCCTTCAGCATCTTTTGAGCAAGAAGTCGGTAGTGCAAAAATTAAAATGGCATACAGCAGACCACTAGTAAGAGGTAGAAAAATATTCGGTGAGCTTGTCCCTTTTGATAAACTTTGGCGAACTGGTGCAAGTGATTGTACTGTCATATCCACTTCCGAAGATATTTCATTTGGTAACAATGTATTAAAAGCAGGTAGTTATTCAATATTTTCAATTCCTTCAGTAAATAATTGGACAATAATTGTTAACTCTGACACTACCTTACATGGCGAAACAGGCTATGATGAGAAAAAAGATATTATGCGCTTCAAAGTACCTTCAGAAAGAAACACTAGTTTTTATGAAACATTTACAATTGAATTAAATGACATCAATAGTAAAGGAGGAGCATTTCTAAAAATAATTTGGGAAAATACAATGGTCAAAATACCTATAAAGAGTAAAGAGGACGATACTATATTAGCATTGATCGATAAACATCTCATTACCGCCAAAACTCAAGATCCCGCTTTGTTATTTCAGGCAGCTAATTATTATTACAGCACAAATAGAGATTATAGACAAGCGATAATGTGGCTTGAAGAGGCTGAAAAATTAAATCCTGAAAATTTCTACTATCCTAATTTGCGACAAAAAATAGCTTCAGAATCAAAAGATTATATAAATGCAATTGATGCTGCGAAGAAAGCACTTGCCCTGGCCGAAAAGGAAAAAATGAAGAGTACAATTGAGATGCTA
>DATEOV010000497.1:0-7368 GCA_035273645.1 Flavobacterium sp.
TAAGCAATAGCGATAAAAACTTATTCTCCACAATAGACGACAATAACAATCAAGGATTGTCGGGCGAAATTAACGCCAAACAACGACTGTTTTCCAAAAAATGGAATTTCGAAGCCGCTGTATATTCTGAAAATGATTTAAAAAACCAACCCGTTCAGCAAAATCTTTCCAGTGAACAAGCTCAAATTTTGGCGAATGCCGGAGACAATCCCAATATGATGATTGCTCCATCGGCAGTTCCTGACACCTATGACGAAAAGAAGATACAGTATAAAAAAACCATGCTTGGAACGGCTACGATTTATGAATATTCCACTAACCCCGATGACGAATTATACAATGTTCAGTTTACTTTGATTGGTCAAGCCAAAGGAAATTACATATTGACAAACCCTACCAGCGTGGATAAAATATTTGAATATATCACGCCAGTAAATGGAATTCCACAAGGAAACTATGAACCCGTTATACAATTAGTAGCTCCAATAAAAGCGCAAGTAGCGACTTTCTTTGGAAAGTACAATCCTTCAGAGAAAACAGCAGTCGATTTTGAATTGGCGGTAAGCAATAGCGATAAAAACTTATTCTCCACAATAGACGACAATAACAATCAAGGATTGTCGGGCGAAATTAACGCCAAACAACGACTGTTTTCCAAAAAATGGAATATTGATGCTTTCTTCAATTATCAAGGAATAGAAGCCGAGTTCAAACCCGTTGAGCGAATCAACAGCATCGAATTCTACCGAGACTGGAATGTAAACACGACAACAACTGGAAACCAAAGCTTATTGGGAACTGGTTTGAATTTTAATTTAATTCCGAATGAAAACTCCAAAAATATAGCCACAATTACATACGCTTTCCAAAAACTCAATCTTTCCAATACGTATTCGGGTGTAAAAAACAACCTCAACGCAGGGTTTGAATTTAACCATTGGAACATTAAAAACGACGGAAGCTATTTAAAAAGTGACGACTTGGAAAACACTTCCAAATTCCTGAGAAACTTTTCACATGTTCGTTATAATTCCAAAAAAAACTGGATTGGCAGTACGCTCCGTTTTGAAGATAATCAAGAAAAAAATAAAGTAACACAACAATTCTCTTTATTAAGCCAGCGCTTTTCAGAATACGGAATATATGCCGGACATGGCGACAGTACCAAAATTTATGTACAATTAGGGTATGTAAAAAGAGTAAACGACAGTATTCAAAACGGTTTGTTACAAAGAGTAAACACCTCAAACAGTTATATTTTACAAACCAAATTATTACAAACCGAGACTCGTGATTTATCATTGTTCGCAAATTACAGACAATTGAACTACACCGATCCTGCTTTAAAAACAACGCCTTCGCTAAATGCAAAAATGCTTTACAATGACCAGTTTTTCAATAAATTGATTCAAAGCAATACACTTTACGAAACCAATTCCGGAACTATGCCTTTTCAGGATTACACTTATGTGGAAGTTCCTGCAGGTCAGGGAAAATATACTTGGAATGATTACAATGGTAATGGGATAAAAGATTTGGAAGAATTTGAAATTGCACCTTTTTCAGATTTGGCAACCTATACTCGAATCTTTTTACCGAATCAGATTTACATCAAAACCAACCAAAACAGATTTTCCCAGTCTTTTATAATCAATCCTATTGTTTGGCAAAATAGCAGTCCGTTCAAGAAAGCGCTGTCCTATTTTTATATGCAGACTTCTTTTATTATGGATCGAAAAATTAAAAATGACGGAGAACATTTGGCGTTGAATCCATTTGAATCGTCTTCGGAAAACATTTTGGGACTTATCAAAACCTATACGAATAGTTTGTCGTACAACAGAGGAAAAAGAGACAATTCGGTTACCTATACTTTTACAAAAAACGAAACTCAAAATTTATTGTCTATTGGAACTATCCAAAACAAAAACAGTTTCCATCAACTGCAATACCAACACTTATTACAAAAAAGCTGGCTATTTGATATTCTCGCCAAAACCATCCAAACCGCAACAGAATCACAAACATTTGCAGAAAAAAATTATACTATTGAAGGTTATTTATGGATTCCAAAAATCAGTTACCTTTTCTCCGAAAAAGTCAGCTTAGACCTTTTTTATGAATACATCAACAAAGAGAATAAAATTGGCAGTTTGGATACTTTGACCCAAAATCGCTTTGGCACTTCCTTTAGTTACATTGGCAATTCTAAGTTTAATGTAAACGGAGAAATCTCTTTGTATGAAAATGACTTTGTTGGCAATGAATTTTCTTCAGCTGGATACCAAATGCTGGAAGGGTTACAAAGAGGACAAAACCTAACCTGGAGAACACTTTTCCAAATGAATTTGACTAAGTTCTTGGATTTAAATTTTGCTTACCAAGGCAGAAAAAGCGAAGTAAATAATGCTATTCATACCGGAAGTGTGGAGCTAAGAGCCTATTTTTAACCCCATAATAAAATCATTTTTCAATATTTTAGAGTAAAAAACAATGTAGAAAATTGCTATTTATTTAATTAAATAATCTTTTAGTAATACATTGCAAACATTAAAAAACAAAGCATCCAGTATCTTTCGCCTTACAACTAAACTGTAAGACAGACACATGAATTTAAATTCCGAAAATAAAACTATTTTGATAGCCCCATTAAATTGGGGACTGGGCCATGCTACCCGCTGTATTCCTATTATTAAAGCATTGCAGGAAAATAATTTCACCCCAATTATTGCTTCAGATGGGATTTCCCTTGAGTTACTTAAGAAAGAATTCCCTTATTTAAAAACCCTTGAATTACCTTCCTACCAAATTGAATACGCCAAAAATGGTAAGAATTTCAAATGGAAATTAATAAAAAACCTTCCTAGAATGCTAGAAGCAATCCGGGAAGAAAAAAGAATTGTAAACAAATGGATTCAGAAATATGAAATAGACGGAATCATATCCGATAACCGATTGGGGGTTATTAGCAATAAAATACCATCGGTATTTATCACCCATCAATTGAATGTAATGACCGGAAATACAACTTGGTTTACCAGTAAATTACACCAATACATAATCAAAAAATACAATGCCTGCTGGGTGCCAGATGTAAATAGCCAATTGAACCTAACAGGGAAACTGGGACATCTGGAAAGAAACTCTCTAAACATACGTTATCTAGGACCATTGAGCCGTATGCACAAAATGGCACTGCCTATTCAATATAACTTAATGATTATTCTGTCCGGACCGGAACCGCAGCGTGGATTTCTGGAAGCCCATCTTACCGAAGAGGTAAAACGCTATGACGGGAAAGTAGTTTTCGTAAAAGGCATTATCGAAAACGAACAAAAAAAGGAACAGATAGGAAATGTGACCTACTATAATTTTATGAAAACCCGTCAATTGGAACAAACCTTTAACGAAAGTGAAAAAGTGCTTTGCCGATCAGGTTACACTACGATTATGGATTTGGTAAAACTCCACAAAAAAGCTTTTTTCATCCCAACTCCCGGTCAATATGAACAAATCTATCTGGCCGAAAAACTGCAAAACGAAGGCTTAGTACCCTATGCAACCCAAGAAGCTTTTAGAATTGAAAATCTTTCGCAAATAGAGCAATTCAAAGGACTTCCTCAATTGGACAGCACCCCGAATTGGGAAGAGTTATTCAAGGTGTTTTAAACTGATACTATTGTCTAAAATCAATGTTTTAATTTCCAACCAAAGCCTGTTGAAAAAACATAATCCAGTTTTTCGGTATCTAGGTAAGGCTGATTGTCATAGTTTGCGTTGATGGACGATTTTATATAAAAATCAAATGGTAAATCGTATTTGAATGAAAAATCAATATCGGTTCGGAACCTCCCTTTCTCGGACAAACTAGGGAACATGGAAACGGATGTATTTATGCTAATATCTTCAAAATTAAACATATTAAATTGAGTGGTAAAAAGTAATTCAAAAGAATTCTTATCGGTTGAAGAATCAAAATACTTTTCAATATTATAGGTTAAGCCTCCACCAGCCAAGAAATATAGCTTATTGTTTCTAACTAAATAATTACCCATTCCGAAACTTGGGCTAAACCTTCCTTTTATGGACTGACTTGTGTTTGACAAAAAGGAAAAATTCGAATTAAAGAACCACTTATTCCTATAATATTTTTTTGTGTCCAATTCCCATTCGACCCTTTCTATATCTTCGACATCATCTTGAACATTGTACAGTTGATCATATTTGATGGTGTGAATCCATTTTTCGCCAATATAATTTAATTGCAATGCAAAAGTCAATTGTTGACTGTTATTGGTTGTTGCAAAATTATATCCCAAATCAAATGTACCTGTAAAATGTTTCCAAAACCCGTTTTCAATCTTATTTAGACTCACTATTTTATTAACCGATACATCCTGAATGGTATCTCCAAAACTAATTGTGACCTCATGATCTTTTTTTGACTTTAATGTGCCGTAAAAAGTACTGCCATCTACCAAATAAATAGAATAATTATTCACCAAAATTAGTTTTACGACTTTATCAAATTCAATTTTAAAATCTTGATCACTGTATTTAGTTTCAGCAATAAGTATATTATTTGACATACTTTTCACCTCACCAACCATCATTTCTTTGTTTTTAAAATACAAAGTGTCTTTTTGGGCATAGAGTCCAATACAAAACAGAAAAAAAAAAGAAAGCAGAAAACATTTCATAATGATTAAATAGAAGTCAAAATATAAATTTAAACAATTGAATTTAAATAAAATATAATCATTAAAAAAAGTAAAAAAGTCGGAACTAATATGATAGCTCCGACTTTTACATTTTATGAATTTTAATTCTGAAGAAACTATTCTCCAGGCAAAATATCATCTAATTTATCATGTTTGATAATTTTGGCATTAACCGTAAAATAAACATACTCGGCAATATTGGTACAATGTTCAGAAATACGCTCCAAATGTTTTAAAACAATCACCAAATTGGTTCCTGAAACAACAGCTTTGGAATTCACCTTCATCTCATTGATAATGTCATGAATAGCATCTTCACAACTGTTTCTAATATCTTTATTTAAAACAAATATCTCTCCGGTAGCATTACCATTTTGTTCCGCAAAACACTTGTTTGTTTTAATCGTAATTAATTCAACTTGTCTGCAAATATCACCAATATCGAACTTTACAATCAGATCATGTTTTTCCTTTATGTTTTTGGCTTTTTTCATGATGCTAATAGACAAATCTCCTATTCGCTCAATTTCATTGCTAATTTGCATTGCCGACATAATAAAACGCAAATCAGAAGCAACAGGCTGTTTCAATGCAAAAATACTTTGACAAATTTCATCTATTTTGACATCTAATTTATCAATTTTATTCTCAGTCTTTTTTATAATTTTTCCTTCTGCGGCTTCCGGTTCCTGCAAAAGTATTTTGACAGCTTCGCTCACTTGGCCTTCAGCCAATTTTCCAATTTTTTTTATAATATTTTTTAAATTACCTAGTTCCATTTCGAAATGTGTTGCCATCGTTTTTTATTTAAAAATTAATGATTTAAAAATTAAAAGATTCGAAAATTATAAAATTTTTCAATCTTTTAATCTTTAAATGAATTCTTTTAACCAAATCTTCCTGTTATATAATCTTCTGTTTGCTTTTGCATTGGTTTAGTAAAAATAGAATTTGTTTTTCCCATTTCTATTAAATTCCCCATGTAAAAAAAGGCAGTGTGATCACTCGTTCTTGCAGCTTGTTGCATATTGTGAGTTACAATGATGATGGTATAATCTTCCTTTAATTGGTGTATCAACTCTTCAATTTTTGAAGTAGAGATAGGATCCAAGGCACTTGCTGGCTCATCCATCAAAATAATATCTGGGCTTACCGCCAATGTCCTTCCGATACACAAACGTTGCTGTTGTCCCCCAGAAAGTCCTAATGCAGAATCTTCAAGACGATCTTTCAACTCATCCCAAATAGCGGCTTGACGCAGTGACTTTTCAACAATCTCATCCAATTCTGCTTTATTGTTTATCCCGTTAATACGAGGTCCATAAGCAATATTTTCATAAATAGATTTAGGAAAAGGATTTGATTTTTGGAAAACCATTCCAATCTTTTTACGGATATTAACGACATCCACATTTTTATCGTAGATATCAACTTCCTCCACCAGCATTTGTCCTGTAATGGAAACACTAGGAATCAAGTCATTCATTCTGTTGATACATCTCAAAAAAGTAGATTTCCCACAACCTGAAGGCCCAATCAGGGCTGTCACTTTGTTGGCAGGAATATCCATCGTGATTTCATTCAGCGCCTTTTTTTCACCATAGTATAATGATAAATCATTAACTTTTATTTTTATGTCTTTCATATTTTATATCTAAAAAGATAATCTATTTGTTAAGCTAAATATTATTTTGCTCTTCTTCTAATTCTTGATCTAATAATTACGGCAACAACGTTTAGTGAGAGTGTCAAAATCAACAACACTAAAGTTGTAGCAAACTGTATTGGCATCGTTTTCTCCACATCCGAAGATTGAGTTGACATAATATAAACATGGTAACCCAAATTCATAAATTGATCACTCAAAGAACCCGGTAGCGTAGCCAAATAATAGGCTGCACCCGTGAATAATATTGGAGCAACTTCACCGGCTCCTCTACTCACCGCAAGAATAGTTCCTGTCATAATTCCGGAAACAGAACCTGGAAGCACAACTTTTTTGATAGTTTGCCATTTGGTTGCACCAAGTGCTAAACTGGCTTCTCTTAATTCACGAGGAATTGTTTTCAAAGATTCTTCAACAGATACAATGATAACAGGCAAAGTCAATAAAGACATCGTTAAACTAGCCCAAAGAATGTTGGGTTGTCCCCATCGCAATTGACCTCCATTAAAAACAGTATCTGCACCAGCTCCCAAGAATTGGATAAAAAATCCAAGACCAAAAAGACCAAATATAATTGATGGCACTACCGCCAACGTACGAACTGAGAATCTTACAGCTGCAGCAAATTTGGAATTTTCACTGGCGTATTCCGTTAAGTAAAGTGCGGTAATTGTCCCAAAAGGAACCGCCGCTATAGACATAACAATCACTAAAATAAAAGTACCAATCAAGGCTGGAAAAATTCCTCCCTCAGTCATTCCGTTTGTTGGGAAAGTAGATATAAATTCCCAAGAGAATTTACTTCTTCCTTCATAAACGATAATTCCTAAAATAATAAAAAGGATGGCAATAATAAGGATTACGGCTAATTGAGTAATACCAATGAAAACTTTTCCTTTTATTTCCGAAGTACTTTTTTTACTGGAAAAAAAGTGATTTTCTGATTCATTTATAACTTTTTCCATAATTATTTACCTTGGA
>DATEOV010000498.1:0-2901 GCA_035273645.1 Flavobacterium sp.
ACATCTCTATATTCTGCAAACGTAGGATGGTAATCTAAATGATCATGTGATAAATTAGTAAATATACCCCCTCTAAAATGCAAAGCCTCGGTTCGCTTTTGATGAATACCATGCGAACTTACTTCCATAAAACAATACTCAACACCAGCATCCACCATTTCCTTAAGAAAAGAATTTATGGTTATAGAATCAGGAGTAGTATGCGTTGCTTTATATTCTACATCGTCAACTAAAATCTTCACAGTCGAAAGTAAACCTACTTTAAAATCTGCTTTTTTAAACATTTGATATAACAAAGAAGCAATAGTTGTTTTACCATTCGTTCCTGTAATACCAACTAATTTTAGTTTTTGAGAAGGATTGCCATAAAAATTTGCAGCCATAAAAGCCAAAGCTGCATTGGTATCTTTTACGCATACATAAGTCACGCCATTTAGTAGACTGGCCGGAAGCGTATCACAAATAACCGCTGTAGCACCAAGTTCAATTGCTTTTTCAATAAAATCATGTCCATCCGAAATAGTACCGCGAATCGCTATAAAAACATCATTTTTTTCGACTTTTCTGGAATCAAAATTTAATTGATTTATAGTAACTTCTGTAGAACCCGTTACAGATTCTATAGCCACTTTATATAATATGTCTTTTAATATACTCATGATAATTCCAATAGAATTGATGAATTTTTTACAATGCTCTGTCCAGCTTGAATGGATTGTTTTTTCACTTTCCCAACTCCAACAGCTTTAACCTTTAAACCCAAATTCTCTAATAACGCAACTGCATCCATTCCTGACATTCCTTTTACATTTGGAACAGAATTTTGCTTTTTTTGCATTTTTACATAATAGGTATTATAATTATTCTCTTGTTTCGGATTAGGATTATCTAATTTCTTTATCACATTAGTAGAAGGCGTATCGGTAAATATTTTTTGGGCAATTCTCTTGAAAACCGGCCCAGCAACATCGGCACCATAATAATTGTTTTTTGAAGTATTGGGTTTATGAACAACCACAATACAAGAATACATGGGTTTATCTGCAGGGAAATAACCTACAAAAGAAGATGCATAATATTTATCCATCCCTCCATTCTTGGCATAATTCATTGCCGCGGTTCCAGTTTTACCAGCCATGGAAAAATCTTTAGAATACAATTTGGACGCAGTTCCTTTTTTTACCACATTAGCTAATACTGCCTTAACTTTTCTTAATGTCTCTGGCGAACAAATCCTTGGGTTCATCACCTCAGTATCGTATTTTTTTATGGTTTTATTCCATGCTCTAATCTCAGTGACCAATTGTGGTTTCACCATCACACCGTTATTTGCAACAGCATTATAAAATGTCAGTGTTTGCAGTGGTGTCACCGAAACTCCATATCCATAAGCCATCCATGGAAGTGAAACGTTAGACCAACTTTTATCACTTGGTTGTGGAATGAAAGGTTTTCCTTCACCTTGAAAAGCCAATCCTAATTTCTTATTTAAACCCCAGGAATCAATATGATTCACAAACTTGGATGGATTGTTTTTGTAATTATTATAAACAGCCTGAACCATTACCGTGTTAGAAGAAACTTCAAAACCACGAGCTAACGAAATTTTACCATATCCACCCTCATGAGAATCCCTTACTTTTCGTCCGGAATATGTCATTACACCTCCATGACTGTCATAAACAGTACTAGTATCTGCTACTTTATCTTCCAATATTGCCATCAAATCAACTAATTTAAAAGTCGATCCTGGCTCATGAGATTCAGCATAAGCATAATTTGTAGTTTCATAATAAGTCCCATCGGTTGCTCTCCCTAAGTTTGAAATAGCTTTAACATGACCTGTTTTGGTTTCCATAACTACCACACAACCATGATCTGCTTCATATTCTTCCAATTGCTTCAACAAAGCATGATGTGCAATATCCTGAATGTAAACATCTATTGTTGAGATAACATCATAGCCATCTTGAGGTTCCACTTCGTTTACGTCACGAATAGGTTTCCATTGCCCTTTAGCTATTTTTTGCTTTAATATTTTACCGTCTTTCCCGTTAAGATATTCACGATAAGCCCACTCAATCCCTTTACCATCAGAATATCCTTCAGGCATTTTTCTTTCATAACCAATACTACGTTCAGCAATATGTCCAATAGGATGCTCTCTAACTGTTTTTTGCTCAATTATAATTCCACCTTTATAAGCTCCCAAATTGAACAATGGAAATCCTTTGATTTTCATATATTCGGTAAAACTCAAACCTTGAGCAACTAAAAAATATCTATTTTTATGCGCTCTGGCTCTTCTTAGTTCATTTTGAATTGTACTGCTGGATTTTTTAAGTAACATTCCCAATGAATCAGACAGTAATTTTACATTTTTTTCAAAAGCTTCTGTTTTCGGAGCTACAGCATCAAAACGGATTGTATAATTAGGAATTGAAGTTGCCAAAAGACTCCCATCAGCCGAATAGATATTCCCTTTATTAGCAGGAATAACAAAATTTTTCACTGTTCTTTCTTTGGCTAATTCTCTGTAATGATCACCATCAACCCATTGAATATTCGTTAACTTAACAGCAATAGCAATTGCCATCAAAAAGATGAAAAAGGCAACCAAGTAGGTTCTATAGGATATATGTTTATCTTCTACTGCCATATTCTTTCTAAGAAATTTTTCTCTTCAGGTTCTTTAACTTCTATTTTTACTGGCGGAACGGTTGATGGGAAAATTTGTTTTTCTTCCATTTTAGCCGAAACCGTGGATTCCATTTTTAGTTTCATTAACTCAGAACGTCTGTCAACAAATTCAGAGCGTAACTCTTTTACTTTATTGGTCAATTCAACAATCTTAAATACTTTTTGTTCGTAACGTTGTGTATTGGCTATCATTATTATAGC
>DATEOV010000499.1:0-6723 GCA_035273645.1 Flavobacterium sp.
GAAAATCAAAAAAGTGCCGACCAGCGCGTTACTGATTTTATTGCTTTGGAAAAAAACGGAATCATTCCGCGAAATGATTTATTGAAAGCTCAACTTCAGGTTTCCAAAATTCAATTGTCTCTCGATGAAGCTTTAAACAATGAAAAAGTAATCAATTACTATTTGGTCACTTTGTTGAAATTACCAACAGAAACAAAACTGGCAGTAAATGAAGGTGATTTGATTAATTTCTCTACTAATTCAGTACCTACAGACGAACAACCTGCATTTCAAAATCGTAAAGACTTAGAGGCATTGCAATATCAGGAAAAAGCATCCCAAAACAACATTAAGATAGCCAAAGGAAATTATTATCCTAACCTAGCTCTAACAGGTGGATATGCCGCTTTGAACTTAAACAATATTATGACATTGGAAAACGCAATGTTTGTTGGTGTTGGATTAACATATGATGTCAGTGGAATTATAAAAAACAGCACCCAGGTAAAAATTGCCGAAAGCAAAGCTTTAGAAGTAAAAAATACTGAAGAACTATTGAAAGATAACATTAGAGTTCAAGTACAACAAGCAGTAACCAATTATGATTTGGCTATAAAACAAAGTGCCGTTTACAATCAAGCTGTTGAACAAGCTACTGAAAACTACCGAATCGTAAAAGACAAATACGAAAACGGACTTTCGGACACCAATGATTTATTGGAAGCTGACGTAGAACAACTGAAATCAAAAATAGCCGAAACCATTGCCAAAGTAGATATTATTCAAAAATACTACGAACTACTTTCGGCTACCGGACAACTATCACAAACCTTCAACATTTCAAAAATATAACCATACCATACCATGGAAAAGAAAAAAACAAACACCAAATTCATTATAATTCTAGCAGTTTTAATCCTAGTTGGAGGAACTTACGGAACAATAAAATACCTTCATTCTCAAGGACACGAAGAAACGGATGATGCACAAATTGAGAAAAACATGAACCCAATAATCCCAAGAGTTTCAGGATATATCAGTAAAGTTTATGTGAAAGACAATGATTATGTAAAAAAAGGAGATACCTTATTTACAATTGACAAAAGAGACTACCAATTAAAAATCGAAGAAGCAAATGCTGCTTTTATAGCTGCAGAAGGTGGATTTGAGGTAGCCAAAGAAGATATTGGAAGTGCAATGGCAAGTATCGCTGTTTCGGATGCCAATGTACAATCGGCTGGAGGAAATATTGAAACTGCAAAAATTAGATTGGGAAGAGCAAATAGCGACTATATTCGTTACGAAAACCTATACAAAACTCACTCAATCACAAAACAACAATACGAACAAGCATTGGCAACCAAACAAGAAGCGGAAAGCCAAGTACGTATTTTGCAACAACAAGAAAAAGCAAGTACTTACCAAAAATCGGTAATTGAAGCAAAATCAAGAGTTAGCAATAAACAAACAGAAATTGCCGCTGCCAATATCAAAAAAGCAAAAGCGTTACTTGAAGTGGCTCAATTGAACTTGACTTACACAGTTGTAACAGCAGCTATTGATGGACAAGTTTCGAAAATTGATATTCAACCGGGACAATTGGTACAACAAGGACAATCTTTATTTTATATCATCAATAACAATGAAGCTTGGGTTGTGGCTAATTTTAAAGAAACACAATTGAACAAAATGATTATTGGTCAAAAAGTAACAGTAAAAGTAGATGCTTATCCTGATTATGCTTTTGAAGGAACCCTTACTTCATTTTCACCAGCAACTGGATCTCGTTTTTCATTACTTCCGCCAGATAACGCAACGGGGAATTTTGTAAAAACAATACAAAGATTACCGGTAAAAATAAGCTTGAATGCTTCAAACGATCCAGAAAAAATAAAATTGCTTCGCCCAGGTATGAACGCTGATGTAGATGTTCATTTGAAATAAAATAGATTTTAACCATATAAGAAATATAAGTTCATTTAAGCAGTACGTAAAAAACAAAACCTTATATGCCCTTATATTTCTTATATGGTAAAACTTTTCATCGCGACTTATACGCTTATTAAACCATTACATATTAAAAATTCAAAATGGTACAAAACCAAGAAGACGATTTAGTAGAATACGGCATTAACAGGGTCATCATCACGATAACCTGTATAATGTGTGCTTTGCTCGAAATTGTAGATACTACGATTGTAAACGTAGCCCTAAACAATATGAGAGGTAGTCTTGGTGCTACCCTAACCGATATCGCCTGGGTAATTACCGCGTATGCTATTGCAAACGTAATTGTAATCCCAATGACGAGTTGGTTGTCACAACAATTTGGTCGTCGTAATTACTTTGCAACCTCCATTGTTATTTTTACAGTGGCTTCCTTTTTGTGCGGAAATGCAACAAATATATGGGAACTCGTTGCCTTTCGATTCATACAGGGTCTAGGTGGAGGAGCTTTATTAGTAACTGCGCAAACCATTATAACAGAGAGTTATCCTGTTGCCAAAAGAGGAATGGCACAGGCAATTTACGGAATGGGAGTTATCGTTGGTCCAACATTGGGACCGCCATTGGGAGGTTATATTGTTGACAATTTCTCATGGCCTTTCATTTTTTACATCAATATTCCAATAGGTATTATAGCTACTTTACTAACCATTGGTTATGTGAAAAGCCCAAAATACGGGGACAAACTAAAAGCAAACCAAGTCGATTGGTGGGGAATTATACTCTTGGCCACTTTCATTGGTTCTTTACAATTCGTATTGGAGCATGGCCAACAGGACGACTGGTTCAATGACAGCATGATTCTGATTTTAAGCGTAATTTCTGTCTTTGGTCTAGTACTATTTATATGGCGAGAACTCACCTATAAACATCCAATTGTAAACTTGAAAGTATTAAAAGACAGTAACCTTAGAATCGGAACCATTATGTCTTTCATTATGGGATTTGGATTGTATGGATCGACATTTATCATTCCAGTATACACCCAATCTCTATTGGGATGGACAGCTACCGATGCAGGTTTATTATTAATCCCAAGTTCCATAACAACGGGGATTATGATGCCTTTTATAGGTAAAATGATTCAGCGTGGAGTACCTCAATCTTATATGGTTGCAGTAGGATTCCTAGTATTTTTTCTTTTCACCTTTTTGATGCGTGGTGTAATGACACCAGATACTGGTGTTGAGCACATGTTTTGGCCATTAATTCTTAGAGGTGTAGGTTTGGGATTATTATTTGTACCAATAACCACTTTATCATTGTCAACTCTTAAAGGGAAACATATTGGTGAAGGTGCCGCCTTTACGGGAATGATGCGTCAATTGGGAGGTTCTTTTGGTATTGCAATTATTACCACTTACCTCACCAGGCTCAATCAGGAACATCGCGTGAATTTAATATCATATCTTGACCAGTCTTCTTATAAAGTACAACAAACAGTTCATCAACTGCAGATGGGTTTTATGGCCAAAGGATATTCTGCCAATGAGGCTTTGTCCAAAGCCTATAAAGTAATCGAAATGAAAGTAATGGCACAAAGTTCTGTACTCTCATTTATGGATATCTTTATGTATCTCGGTGTCTTATTCTTACTGTGCATACCTTTTATACTTTTGATCAAAAAAGGGAAAAACAAAATAGATCCGTCTGAGGCAATGCACTAGATTGTAGACTTTAGATTTTAGAAGACAGAATTCAGAATTGAGTATGCTAATAATTAGGAGCAGAAAGATTGGGCATTTTCAGCCGGCATTGGTCCCGCTATCCGTTACAATCTCCCGAAAAAAAATCGGGAGGATTCCCACTGCACACGAGCGAAGCGAACTGGCGAAGCAATCGGAGCTAAAGAGAGAGATTTCGCTTTTTTGCCAAGATTTTAAAAACAAATAATACTCCGAATTTCACTAATCAATAGTGAGATTCGGAGCTTTTTTTATTTCTGTAAACTCAACAATCCGAATAAAACAAAAAACCTATCAGAAGACTAATTGGGAGTCCGAAGATCGTTTGACGGCATTACTTTTTCCTTGGGTACTCTATTTTATCGAGCGAAGTATAAAACATCTGAAATAAACAAAATTCTCGCTTTGTAAGTTTGTGACTATTATTTTCTATATTTGAAAGAAAGAATAAAACGAAGTAAACCTTTGACAATCAACTCAAATTTGGGTTCATAACCAATACTTTGTAGCGATTATATACAAGTTAGCAAAAACGTTCAAAAAACGAAACCATAAATGACAAAACTATTCTCAGCAACAATTTTAATGATACTTTTTTTTTCGTGTAAATCCAAAATTCAATATACTGAAGACATGAAATTGAATTTAAAAAATATGTACATATCTGACCAGAATGTCCAAAAATATGATTTAAAAAAAGCCGAGAGAAAAGGATATTCTGATTCGATGAAGGCAGAATGTAGTAAAGTATTTGAAAAAAACTTAATCGTAGTCAAAAAGTACTTCAATGAAAATGGCTTTCCAGGGATTAAAGAAAATGGAAAAGAAACCGCATTACATTTTTGGGTAATTGTTCAACACGGTGACAACGATGTGGCTTTTCAAAAAAAGGTCTTAAAAGCAATAAAAAAAGAACTTAAAACCAAAAATGCAAGTACTCGGAATTATGCTTACCTATACGATAGGGTTCAAAAAAATGAAAAGAAACCTCAATTATATGGAACCCAAATGATTTGGGACTCTCAGGGAGTTCATAGTCCATATAAACTAAAAGCTCCGAAAAAAGTAAATCAACTAAGAGCAGAGATGGGATTAGAACCAATCGAGGATTATATAAAATCTTTTCAATAATAAAGGCTTCTGCCAACAACTACTGCAACGGATTTGGGCAATAGGTTTGATGGGAAGTTTGTTTTGTATTTCATTAGTGCAAATAAATTTAAATAAACTTAAAAATTATGAGAGTATTTATTATTTCAATGCTAGCCTGCTTAGTGTACACAGTAAGCGATGCACAGAATTTCACAAGACAAGACTCTCTAAGAGGCACCATCACTAATGAAAGAGTATGGTGGGACCTCTCCTATTATCATCTTGACATAGCCGTTGATATTGATAAACAGACCGTTCAGGGATCAAATACCATTAAATATAAAGTTTTGAAGCCAAATCAAATTATTCAGATTGATCTTCAGCCTCCAATGAACATTTCCAAAGTTACCCAGGAAGGAAAAGAACTAAAATACTCTAGAGATGGAAACGCTTATTTTATTGAATTACAAAAGAAACAAGTACCCGAAACATCCAATGAAATTATCGTTCAATATAGTGGGAAGCCAAAAATAGCGCCAAAACCACCTTGGGACTCTGGGCTAGTGTGGGAAAAAGACAGCCTTGGCAATCCTTTCGTTTCAAGTATAAGTTGGGCCGCTGGATCAAGTCAATGGTGGCCATGCAAAGATCATATGTATGACGAAGTGGATAGCTTGAAATTCAGCATCAATGTTCGTAAAGGTCTCATGGCGGTAGCCAATGGTAGATTGATCAAAACTGAGCAGAAAAAAAACAATACCACTACATATCATTGGTTTGTAAAAAACCCGATAAACAATTATGGCGTAAACTTTAACATAGGAAACTATGCCAATTTTTCTGAGATATATAATGGTGAAAAGGGCCCGTTAAATTGTAATTATTATGTGCTGAAACAAAATCTTTCGAAGGCAAAAGAACATTTTAAGCAGGTACCCATGATGCTAAAAGCCTTTGAGCATTGGTTTGGCCCCTACCCGTTTTATGAAGATAGTTATAAACTTGTTGAAGTCCCATATATAGGCATGGAACATCAAAGCGCAACGGCTTATGGGAACGGTTACAAAAACGGAACTCGTGGAAGAGATAAAACTCAAACTGGCTGGGGAGAAAAATTTGATGATCTCATTATACATGAATCAGCACATGAATGGTTTGCGTGTAATATTACTTTCAAGGACATTGCCGATATCTGGATACATGAATCTTTCACCTCCTATGCAGAAGGGATTTATGTTGAATATCTCTACGGAAAAAAAGCAGGAGATGAATATCAAATCGGTCTCAGAAGAACCATACACAATGATAAACCCATGATTGGTCATTATGAGGTGAACGATCTAGCCTATACAGGAGATAATTACACAAAAGGAGCTGTCATTTTACACATGCTGAGACAAATTGTTAACGACGATGAGAAATGGAGACAAATACTCAGGGGATTGAATATGGAATTTTACCATCAGACAGTAACTACCAAACAGATCGAAGACTACATAACACAAAAATCAGGGCTAAACCTAAAATACTTTTGGGATCAATACCTGAGAACAAATCAAATTCCTGTCTTGGAATATTCTTTCGTCAATAACCAACTTTCTTACCGATGGACTAATTCCATAACAGGCTTTGACATGCCATTAAAAATAAAGTTAAACGGAGAAGAAAAATGGATTTACCCAAAGACTGCTTGGCAGAAAGACTCAGCAAAAATAGACAAAGCCGAACTGGTTGTCGACCGCAATTTTTATGTTCCGTCATTTTATAATAATCCTAAATAAATAGATTTTTAATCAAAGTATGACAGAATCGCTAAAAAAGTAAAATACTAATTCTTCACAATACAAACATGAAAAAATTAAATCTAATCATTCTACTGTTTTTATCTTTTAACAGCTTTTCTCAAGATGTAAACGATAAAATAAAACTGTTTGAAAGCAACTTAAATCATTGGGATAAA
>DATEOV010000500.1:0-5770 GCA_035273645.1 Flavobacterium sp.
TCACTTCATAATCATTTATTAAATCATCCAACTCGAAATAAGTTAGAAAGTCGTGTAGCGAATAATGTCCGTCTACCATCCAGGTTCCATCCTCTCTTTCGATTAACTGGAAATCATCCTTATAAAAATCGGAGGCATTACCAACTAGTGCTTCAAGAATATCATTCAAAGTAATTACTCCTTGAAAAACTCCATATTCATCTGAAACCAATGCATAATGGATTCCTGTTTCCTTAAACTGCTCCAATGCTTTGTAAGCTGTGGTTTGCTCCATCATAAAAGGAGCATCTGTCATTATTTCCGCCAAATTGAAACTGTCGTTTTCAAAATGAGCGAATATATTTTTCAAATTTACGACACCTACAATATCATCATGATTTTCACCATACACAGGATAAATGGAATGCAATTCTTTTAACATAAATTCTTTTACCTTATTCTTGTCTGCGCGTAAAGGCAAGAGCATAACCGATTTTCTGTGCGTCATCAACGAATTGATTTTTCTGTCTCCAATATGAAAAACGCGCTCAACAATATCTTGTTCAATTTCCTGAACTTCACCACCTTCGGTTCCTTCTTTTATGATCGCTTTAATTTCTTCCTCAGTAACTTTTCCGTCAGCAGTAGGCTTTATACGCAGTACATCCAATAAAAATTCGGTTGAAGTGGTTAGCAACCATATAAAAGGAGCAGTAATTATCGAAATAATTTTCATAGGCAAGGCTACCGCCTTGGCAATTCCTTCGGGGTGATTTAAACCAATTCGTTTAGGCAATAACTCTCCCAACACCAATGAAAAAAAAGTCAATGTTACAACAACGATTCCAACAGCAATTGAATGTGCAAACGGAATCAACATCTTAAACTCTCTTACAAATAATTCCACATCTGCAGTGATTTTGTCCCCACTGTAAATACCTGTAAGTATCCCGATTAGTGTTATTCCTATTTGTACAGTTGACAGAAACTTATTTGGTGAATTGGCTAAATCCAAAGCAATTTGGGCACTTTTGTTTCCTTTTTTGGCTGCGGTTTCCAATCTGTTTTTTCTGGCCGAAATCAATGCAATTTCAGACATAGAGAAAACCCCATTTAAGAGTATCAGAAAAAATATTATTACTATTTCCAATGTTTAGATAATTCGTTTATATTTTTGATTCTTAGAATCTTGTTGTTGCGTAATCTTATTTTAATAGCCCAGATGGAAGTGAAAAGCCCACAGTCCCATTGTTTAATTTTTATGAGTGACACAAAAGCGACTGAAAGAAGCTTATGGGGCGCTTTAGAAAAATAAACAACGGGACGCGGACTTGAAACGTACAGCTGGAAATTGCTTCTACAAATTATCGATAACCGCTGTTAATCTCTCTGTAATTTCCTGAATAGATCCTATTCCATTTACAGCGTGAAATTTATTTTGTGCTTTATAATACCCCATTAATGGAGCCGTTTTTTCGTTGTATTCTTGGTAACGATTTCTGATTTTGTCTTCGTCTTGATCGTCAATTCTTCCGCTGGTTTTTCCTCTTTCCAATAATCTTGCCACTAGAATATTATCGTCAGCTTCAAGAGCAATTGTTGCAGCTACACTTGAACCAATTGTTGGTAAAAAAGCGTCTAATGCTTCAGCTTGAGAAATTGTTCTTGGATACCCATCAAATAAAATCCCGTTAGTATCTGGATGTTTGTTTACCTCATCAATAAGCATTTTGGTAGTCAATTCGTCTGGAACCAAATCCCCGGCATCCATATACACTCTTGCTTCTTTACCTAATGGAGTGTCGTTTTTCAAGTTGTAACGAAAAACATCCCCAGTTGAAATGTGTGTTAATTTGTATTTTTCTTTTAAAAATTCTGCCTGAGTTCCTTTTCCTGCTCCTGGCTTTCCAAATAAAACTATATTGATCATTCCTTTTTTATATATGATTTTTACTATTTTGTTATTCCTTTAATTGATATACTTCTGGTAAGTTTCTGCCCAAACCATCGTAATCCAAACCAAAACCAACGATGAATTTGTTGGGAATACGAATACCCACATAGTCAATTTTCAGGTCTTTTTTGAAAGCATCCGGTTTAAAGAAAAGCGTTGCAATCTTAAAATGTTTTACATTTTGACTTTTGAACAGTTTTTTTAATTCTTCCAAAGTGTTTCCTGTATCAACAATATCTTCAATAACAATTACTGTTCGCCCCGTTAAATCTTGGTTTAAACCTATTAATTGCTTAACCGATTCGGTAGAGGAAGTTCCTTCGTAAGAAGCTAATTTGATAAAAGACACTTCACATGGTTCTTTGTATAATTTTAAAAAATCCGAAACTACCATAAAAGAACCATTCAATACTCCAATAAAAATTGGTGTTTCGTCAAAAAAATCATCTTCTATTTGCGCTACCATTTTTTCAATAGCAAAGTTTATCTCTTTGGCTGAAATAAACGGAACAAATTGTTTATCGTGTAGTTGTATCACAGTTTTATATTTTAAAATATTTGGCAAAGATAGGGATTTCACTTTTGACAATTGTCAATTGATTTGTACTTTTAAATCAAAAACAGAGATGATGGCCACCGAATTCCAAAAAAATTTAGATTATGTAACTGCATATAGAGCCAACAGACAAAAATATGCAGATGAAGTTCTGGATAATCAGGAACTTTTCCCTGAGTTGATTCAGTTGTGTTTTCAGACTTCAAACAAAAATGCATTCAAAGCCTTTTGGATTCTGGAATTCGTGTGTTACCAAAAATTAGAATGGTTAGAACAGCATTTGGATTTTTTTTGTTCCCAAATTAAAAACCTAAAAGACGAAAGCGCCATACGGCCAGCTGCTAAGATTTCTCAGCTTTTGGTCCTTTCTCATTATAAGAAAAAAGAGGTTCAGCTTTCAGAAAAACATTTGGATGAAATCATAGAAAATAGTTTTGACTGGTTGATTAACGATATAAAAGTGGCGTCAAAAGCCTATTCGATGCGTACCTTATATATTTTAGGACAACATTATGACTGGATACATCCTGAATTGAAAATTATAATTACCAAAGATTTTCCAAATCATACTGCGGCTTACAAGGCTGTCGCCAAAGAAGTTTTGAAGAAAATAAAATAGCATTTTCCTATTCGATTAGGAAAAAGTATCTTTGCATACTCAAGGCAAATGCCAAACAGACAAAGTAAATACCAATCACAATGAATTATTTTTCTTCTGATTTTAAATTAGGAATATTAGGTGGCGGACAATTAGGCAAAATGCTGTTGTTTGACACCCGAAAATTTGACATTCAAACATATGTACTCGATCCTAGCGACGAAGCACCATGCAAAATTGCGTGTAATCATTTTTCCCAAGGTGACTTGATGGATTTTGAAACGGTTTACAATTTTGGAAAACAAGTAGATGTCTTGACTTTTGAAATTGAATTGGTAAATCTAGATGCTTTGGAAAAATTGGAAAACGAAGGCTTAAAAGTATATCCTTCTCCAAAAACACTGAAACTGATACAAAACAAAGGCATTCAGAAAGCTTTTTATATAGAAAATAATATCCCAACAGCTCCTTTTAAACGTTATGCAACTTTAAAAGATTTGGTGGTTGATTTAGTGGATTCTAATATTCAACTTCCTTTTGTTTGGAAGTGTACCGAATTTGGATACGACGGAAACGGTGTAAAAGTCATCAGACAAACTTCTGATTTAGAAAATTTACCAAATGTGGAATGTATTGCAGAAACGATGGTTCCTTTCAAAAATGAATTGGCCGTAATTGTTTGCCGCAATCCACAGGGAGAAATAAAAACATACCCTGTGGTAGAAATGGAATTTCACCCCGAAGCCAATCAAGTGGAATATGTAATTTGCCCAGCCCGAATTGACGATAAAGTAGCCGAAAAAGCAAGAGCAATTGCCTTGAATGTTTCGAAACAATTCAATCACGTTGGCCTTTTGGCAGTTGAAATGTTCCAAACCGAAGATGATGAAATCTTGGTAAACGAAGTGGCTCCTCGCCCACACAATTCTGGTCATTATTCTATTGAAGCCAGTTATACTTCACAATTTGAAAATCATTTGCGTGCGATTTTGGATTTACCTTTAGGAAATACAGAAAGCAAAGTAGCCGGAATTATGGTTAATCTTTCTGGAGCAGAAGGTTTTTCTGGAGATGTCGTTTACGAAAACATAGAGAAAATATTAGGATGGAACGGTGTTACACCACACATTTACGGCAAGAAACAAACCCGTCCTTTCAGAAAAATGGGACATGTAACAATTGTCAATGAAGACATCAATGAAGCGAGAAGAATTGCCGAGGATGTGAAGAATACGATTAAAGTAATTAGTGAATAGATAAATTGAATAATTAAAATATTTAATGATTTAAAAATTATGAGAAGCCAAATCGAGTTTTAAATAATTTTTCAATTCTTAAATATTTCAATCTTTAAATAAAAATACATGAGTAAAGTAGCCATAATCATGGGAAGTATTTCGGACATGCCAGTAATGCAAGATGCCATAGACATTTTAAAAGGATTTGATATAGCTGTAGAAGTCGATATTGTATCGGCACACAGAACCCCTGAAAAGTTATTTGATTTCAGCAAAAATGCTCATACCCGCGGTATTTCGGTGATTATAGCCGGTGCTGGCGGTGCTGCGCATTTACCTGGAATGGTAGCTTCTATGTCTCCGCTACCAGTTATTGGAGTTCCTGTAAAATCTAGCAACTCTATTGATGGTTGGGACAGTGTTCTATCCATTTTACAAATGCCCGGAGGTGTTCCTGTTGCCACTGTTGCTTTAAACGGAGCAAAAAATGCCGGAATCCTCGCTGCACAAATCATAGGAAGTGCTGACGCAACTATTTTAGATAAAATCATCACCTATAAAGAAGGACTAAAAGAAGCTGTTTATAAATCTTCTGAAAACTTAAATAAATAAATTAAATAAAAAAGCTCCTATAAAAGGAGCTTTTTTTGATATTGTAAAATCTAAACTTGGGGGAATTTAGTTTTATCAATAATGTGTGTGGTATTTAATATAATTTTTTTTGATTTGGGACAAAAAGAGCTTATAATTCTCGACTGAATTAGTTCATGCGCTAACTAATTACTCGACAAAAGTACACAAATAATCGACAAAATACACATCTATCGAAAAATTTAACACATTTTTCCTCTTTTTTGTTTTTAAAGGCTAAAAATGTAAAACTATAACAACCACTTGTTTGCAACAAAATAGAATATAGAATTATGAATATACTACTCCAAAAATTTGGCACCAAGCTAGACACGGCGCCATTTTCTAAAATAAAAAACGAAGATTATCTTCCTGCTTTTCAAGAAGCTATTGATTTAGCCAAAGCCGAAATTGACACAATTGTAAACAATGCAGAAAATCCTACTTTTAAAAACGCGATTGAAGCTTTATCTTTTAGTGGAGACACCTTGGATCGAATTTCAAGCATCTTTTTCAATTTAAATTCGGCTGAAACGAGTGACGAAATGCAAAAAATTGCTCAAGACGTTTCGCCTTTATTATCTGAATTTGGAAATGATGTTCGTTTGAATGCAGCTCTATTTGCCAAAGTAAAAATGGTTTATGAGCAAATGGATTCATTGAACTTGAATCCAGAGCAAACAACACTTTTGGATAAACAATACAAAAGCTTTTCCAGAAATGGAGCTAATTTACCTGAAGACAAGAAAAACCAGTTACGAGAAATAGACAAAGAACTATCGAAATTGAGCTTGCAATTTGGTGAAAATGTTGTG
>DATEOV010000501.1:0-2604 GCA_035273645.1 Flavobacterium sp.
TAGGCGTAGTAAATGAAGGTGCCGCAGGGCATTGAATAGTTGAAGGCTCTGGCAATGCCGAAAGTACTGGTGGAGTTACATCTGCTAATACTGAAAAAGAACTTGGAAAGACTTGATCAGGATTACAGGCATCACCAACACTATAAGCGACTGGAATTTCTATTCCATCGCAAATCAATTGAGCGAGCTGAGTCGCTGTATAGGTTGACAGATTGAGAGTTGCTGGTATTAATGTAGCTGCATTATCATGGTCATCAGTTCCATGTACTGTAATTCCAAAACCATCTCTCCAAGCATTAAAAGCGGCTACTATGTCTGCAACGGGGGTACCACAGGCCTGTAAAGCAACAGGTGCGGAGTGTTTAAATTCCAGTTTAGTGGAATTCAAGTTCAATTGAATCGGAGCCCCAGGAAAATCTTTTAATTCAGATTGTTCTGAATTTCCTGAAGATCTTGTTCTGATAAACACAGTACTAATTGTAAAGCAAGGTATATTGACAGCTTTTAAAACTTGTGTTAAATTGATTGCACCCTCGGCCCATTGGTTTACAGCATAATCACCTCCAGCCCCAGTATTATTAGGGTCACTGCCATATACATCGAAGGGTACATGAGTAGGCTGCGTGTTATTGGTAATGTAAATTCCGCCGAAAAACTCAGTGTTAGGATGAACGACATATTTAAATACACCAGGTGATGTTTCTGTCCAAACATTAATTATTGCATTTGCTTCACCACCACCTTGGGTAAATTCAATGGTTACAAGTATATCTCCGACGGTACGTCCTCCTTGGGTACCTTCAGTCGTAAAACCACCACTACCGCCAGTAATTGCGCCTGTGATCGGATTAGTACTAGTAACGCCTGTAATTGTTAATGTTTTTTGTAAAAACTCAAAATCGATATAACTGGATCCATTGGTTACCTGACGGTCACCGGCAAATAAACACCACCAATCATCAGGATTTCCGAGGGCGGTTGTGCCGGGAACGAAATTACCATCAGCACCAATAACTCCTCCCATTATACTGGAATCACCAAGACTAAAATGAGCACCTGCATTTTGGATTTCATTTTTGTTCGGAGAAGATCCAGCACCCCAAGTATAAGTATTGGGATTGTCATTTATTTTGTTGGAAAGAGTGAATATGGTTGGATCATTTACATAAGGATCCTGAAGGAAGAAAGTAGATCCTGGATATAGGACTTGCCCTGTAAATGGGTTAATCACACCATGACCTGCAACAGTAGGATGAAGAGAATCAAATAAATCCCCTACACCTTCATACAAAGTGCCAACTGGTTGATGTGCAAAAGCATCTCCTTCGGCTCCTGAACCTCCTCTTGGGATTTGAACAGGTACTATACCTCTGATAGATCCTTGAGCATAAGATTCATTACACATCATAAAAAAGGTTAACAATAGAAGAGGCAAAGTAATTCTTTGTCGCCAACCATAGCACCATTGTTTCGTCAGAAAATAAATAAATGCATTAAAACCTGCATTGTAACAACAGGGAAAAGTGAAGCAATACTCATGCACACTTTTTGTCGTATAAAAAATAGTTTTTTTCATAATATTATGATTTTAGGACCATAATATCAATAAGAAAGGATCAGTAGAAATTGGGTTGACGAGAACCTAAAGAATTTTGTTTCATAAATAATAAAGATTAATGTTAAAGAGTAAAAAATAAATGCAAGAAAACATATGCTATAAATAGTAAATATGTAGCAAACAACTTCATTATTAAAAGTTTATACTATTGCTATTGTCACTATGAAAAAAAAATAATTTCATTAATCCAAACTTTATTTAAAGTGTTTGAAATTAATAAGAATAGAACAAAACAAAAGTTTTCTAAGTAGGGGAGAAAACATAAGGCAAAAGAAATAACTTCATAAAACAATTTTATGAAAACTTCATCAAAAAAAAATCTATTGGGGGTAGAATAATTAAGTTCTTTAATTAGCCAGATCGGTGACTAAAAATGGACGAACTTAAAATAATTTGCTTTGAAAATTTTAAAAAAAATAATACATTGATATAAGTTTTCAGATTTGGAGAGAAAACTTAAAGAAACGATACGCCTTCTTAAAAGTTAATTTTATGAAGTACTCTATCATCAAAGGCAATTTTGTTATAAAAAAACAATAAAAAAATCCCTTTATTAACTAAACGCTTGCTTTATAAGCAACATAAAAATTAATCACAGTCAAAATTAATTTATTAACAGTGTGTGAAGTATAATTTAACGAAAATTAACAAAAAAAAACGATAATATTGAATTTTTATCGACTAACTACCAATTGTGTAAGGATAGTATTATGTGAAATTAGTGATTTTAAAATGCAATTTTACATGTTAATTAATTGATTTACAAGTTATTAAGTTTTTTATTGTTAACGTTATTTAGTAGTATTTTGTAAATCACAACACTTCAAAATTAAAGTAGCCAGTAAAATCAAATTAGAGAATAAAATAGAACACAAAATTCAATTTTTCAAGAACATAGAAAAATATGCAATAACAAATTGAGACTAATCATCTGTTCGAAGAGTCTCTAATAATTTATAGTTTGAATAAAAATTTGAGGTTGGTAT
>DATEOV010000502.1:0-2083 GCA_035273645.1 Flavobacterium sp.
AAGTTTGAAAAAGAGGAGAATATTTGGTGGCGCGACCAGATCGAAGCGGATATGGAATATGAATTACTTCCGGAAGTTGGTCTTGATTTTAATCAGGAAAAAATGTACCAAAGCGGTTTTGAATTTAGAAGCTTTGATGAGTTTCCTGCTGAGTACTTAAACGATGTTCTTTTTTCCATTATTTTAATCTGTGAGCATTCTCTAAATTTACCGGATATTCAATGGGGACATGATAGTGTGGCTTGGAATAATTTAGTTTTTAAAACTTTAAAAAATGGTTATTTAACTGAAATCGATGAAGCTGAAAAGACAGCTGTTTTAGATTTGTTACAATTGTTAAATCCATCAGACAGCAATTATAACACACTAAAATCCGAATTTGAAGCCATCGTCATGCTGGATGCCTTTTTCTTCAAAATATTGGCTGTTTTGCATGATAAATACAAAGACAATAATGTTTGTTTGGATTCAATGTATGGTCAAAAAACAAGTTCTCCTCCAAAATGGGATAACTTCAATAAATACCAAACAGAAAGACATTTACAACAAATAGGGGCTTTCTGCGAGAATTAAATTTTTAAAGAACTTTTTCTCATTATAACTAACGCTCAAATCCATCTATGAATTTGCGCATGGTATATTGTTTGGTATAAGCATCATAATAGCCCATAATATAATAGTTTTTGTACCGGATAATACTTGGTGAGGTCACTTCGGGATGCTCCTGTATAAAACGCGAAATAAAATCGATTGCAAGTGGATCTTGATCTTGCTTGGTATGGTCTAATTTTTTATCGAATGTGCTTTCAAAATAAATAGTTGTGGGGACATTACGGAACGATAAATTCGTGTTGTCTTGACCGATATCTGTAAATTGGATATTGCCTGTTCCTCCCAATGTGATCAAAATGGATTTAGGCGTTTTATAAACTGTTAATCCTACCTCCAAATAAACTAATTGATTTAAGAATTTGGTAGTGTTTTTTAACTCTTTTGGTTTATCTCCTCCCAATTGTAGCCACAAAGGAGAGCTTTTAAAGGGAATGGTTTCGGTTTTTGAAACGGGAATGCTTTTCAGGATTTCGGCTGTTTTATAATCCTTTATTTCAAACAATAATTCTTCTTCATTGACTTTGAGTTGGTATATTTTACTCTCATGGTAATAGGAATTGGATAGGCTGACATAATTTTTTGTTGCGGTCTTAGGAATGTTTTTTTCCAAAATTTCAAAAGTCACCAAGTCAATTTCAAAAGCCTGCGTTTCATTGTCGCTATGGTCGAAAGTGAGAAGTAATTTGTTTTTTAGGACATACAATTTCGTTTTTTGAGTGCCTTTAAACAATGGATTAAACTGATTCGTTTCTATTTTTTCAATGGGGCAAACTTCCAGAATTTTGCTGAACGTTATAGCTTGATTTTTACTGTTTTTAAAATTAAAAGAACCGAAATCCAGTGTTTTTTCTTCTTTTTTACCATTTTTAAAAACATACAATATCAATTTTTGTTCGAAGTGTTTTTGCGAAAGAATATAAAAAGTGTTGTTATCCTGAAATTGGGTGATAACGGATTGATTGAAGAAAGGCAAATCATAACTAAAAACTGCAACAGTAGTTTTGGCATTCAAATCATATTGGACAGCCATTACTTTATTAAAGCCGGTCGTAGACCAGTAAAGTGTGGGATTACCCTCATCATTGAAACTATATCCAGCCAATAGTTTGTAAGATATGTCAGGTCTTGGTAGTGAAAATTGATTCGTCAAGAACAAGGCACTATTGTATTTTAGGATTGTGAGTGTCTCTTTGTCGGAAACAAATGCAAAAACATCGTGTGTAGATGTGTTTTCGGCATTTACAATTTGCTTATATTCTTTAGATTTTTTTAGTTCCAATGGGAAAGTTGCCAATACCGTCTGACTAAAAAGGAAGCCGCATTGGATTAGAATCAAAAAAAGAATAATTTTTTTCATAAGTTCGTTGCTTGCTGACTAAGATGAATTTATTGATTCATTATTTCTTGAAAATAGTCTACCATTTGGCCTACATGCATGGCATCCATCAATCCGTGATGAGCATGGATTGAC
>DATEOV010000503.1:0-2512 GCA_035273645.1 Flavobacterium sp.
GAATTACTTGAACAGGAATATAACGGCCGGGAAGTTTACTATCACGTCAACCCAAAAAAAATGAAAGAATTAGCAGACTTTATTGAAGCATTCCGCAAACTGTGGGATGACAGGTTTAATAAATTAGAAACTGTTATGAAAAAATATAAACCTAAAAAATAAGCGACATGGAACGGAAAACAAAAATCAATGCCGAAGACGGCAAACAGGAATTAGTGATCACCAGGGAATTTGATCTGCCATTAGAATTACTTTTTAGAGCATATGCAGAGGCCGAAATTGTTGAGCAATGGATGGGAACAAAAGTCCTGAAACTGGAAAATAAAAAGTACGGAGGTTACAAATTTGAAACAACCGATCCTAAGGGAAACAAATACGGATTCAATGGCGTGATCCATGAGTTTAACCCAAACCAGAAGATCACACGAACTTTCGAATTTGAGAATACGCCTTTTGGCGTCCAGCTTGAGGTCCTGGAATTTGAACAAATTACTGATGACACAAGCAAACTAACAATGCACACAATTTTTGAATCGGTTGCACAAAGAGACCAAATGTTGCAGATGCCATTTGCCCAAGGCCTAAATATGGCGCATAATCGCTTGCAGGAAATTGTAAACAAATTAAAATAACAAACCATGACAAAGAGAAACAAGATCATCTATTGGATCGCCACCATTTGGCTGGCATTAGGAATGCTCGCAACCGGACTTCAACAATTATTCAAAGTGGAATTGGAAGGAGCCCAGGCGCCTCCGGGTGTATGGGGAATTAAACAATTAGGTTATCCCGTCTATTTTCTGACCATAATAAGCATCTGGAAAATCCTGGGTGTTATAGCATTGTTAGTTCCTAAATTTCCATTACTGAAGGAATGGGCTTATGCCGGCTTTTTCTTTCTACTGACGGGAGCAATATTTTCACATATCGCCGCGGGTAATTCCATCAATGAAATATTTCCTTCCTTGTTACTTTTGATCCTGACCGTTGTATCGTGGTATTTCAGACCTTCGGATACAAAAATCTTTTCAGTTAATCAATTAAATAAATCAATAGCATGATGAATCCTAAGGTTGACTGGTTTTTTGCGAAAGACACAAAGTGGCAAAAAGAATATGAGAAATTGAGAACGATCACTCTTGACTGCGGACTGATCGAAGAATTGAAATGGGGTTGTCCCTGTTACACGTTTGAGAATACAAACATTGTATTGATACATGGTTTCAAAGAATACTGTGCGCTTTTGTTTTTCAAAGGTGCCTTGCTTAATGATCCCAATGGTATTTTGATCCAGCAAACGAAGAATGTACAGTCGGCAAGACAGATCAGGTTCGCGAATGTTCGGGAAATAGTTAAGATGGAAAAAATCTTGAAGGCTTACGTTTACGAAGCCATTGAAGTTGAAAGAGCTGGTTTAAAAGTGAAATTAAAAAAGACCTCAGAGTTCAAAGTTCCAGGGGAATTTCAAAAAAGCCTAGACAAAAGCGCTACTTTGAAAAAAGCTTTTGCTGAATTGACACCAGGACGGCAAAGAGCCTATATTTTTTATTTTTCTCAAGCCAAACAATCCAAAACCCGTGAAGCAAGAGTTGAAAAATATATCAAACAAATTCTCAGTGGAAAAGGATTGGATGATTAAAACACTCTCTTCTATTCAGAATAAGAAAATAAATGAGCCAACGTTTTGACATAAAAGTGAAAATAAACTCTGAGAGACCTGATTTTAGAGTTTTTGCAAGTTATTTTTTTGGAGATGACTTATACAATTACGATTCTAATGGCAATAGTATTCCTGTAACAAGTAGAAATTGGACAGAATTGTATATGACTTCTAGACAAAATTCAAATCTATCTTTTGAAATTCGGCCAACTGATGAAGACCCGTTAATTCTCGAAGTGTCTTCGGAGAAAGCTGAAAATGCAAACATAATTGCCTACTTTTTAGCGAGAGAAACAAAAGGCGAAATATTGAAAGATTCTAATGAAATAATTTCTTTAAGCAGCTTAATCGAGAAAATGGGGGATTTTAATTTACAAGAAAGATTATCATTAGCTGACAAGAGTATTTGGAGAAAGACAACAGAAGCAAATCCTTATCCAAATCTGAATAACAATTAAACAAGTATACAAGATGAAAAGTATTAAAAAGAAGTTATCGTCTTCCCAAAGTGAAGAATTACTCAAAACATTGAAAGCCCGTTTTGAGAAAAACATGAACCGTCATAAAGGTCTTGAATGGGCCAAAGTACAAGCAAAGCTGGAAGCTAATACCGAAAAACTGTATTCAGTCAATGAAATGGAAATAACCGGCGGTGAACCTGATGTTGTTGGTCATGATAAAAAGAGCGGTGAATATATCTTTTATGATTGCTCAGCGGAAAGTCCTAAAGACCGCAGAAGTCTTTGTTACGATCATGAAGCACTGGAGAAAAGGAAAGAACATAAACCAAAAGATAGTGCTAGTAATATGGCTGCTGATATGGGTATCGAGATTTTAACGGAAGAAGAATAC
>DATEOV010000504.1:0-2478 GCA_035273645.1 Flavobacterium sp.
GGAGGCCTGGGAATAAGACTGGATGTCAGCTTGCTCATCCTCCGCGTTGATCTTGGTATGCCCTTTTACAAACCCTGGCTGCCCGAAGGAGAAAGATGGGTTTTTCAAAAAATTAGCCTTGGAAGTAGAGAATGGCGTAAGGATAATTTTGTGTTGAATGTTGCAATCGGTTATCCGTTTTAGCAAACTCGTTTGGGATAAATGTTCTTTCACATAGCCCAATTTTTTATTGAAATCCAAAACCATATTAATTGAGCGACAACAGCAATAACGACAATAGTTACGGATACTACTGGAAGGGGTTTTAGCCAAATATTTGTGGTTCCGACAGGAGAGAGTTTGAACTCTTTAGTCAAAGATTTGAATTCCATAATTGCAGATATTCAATCAATGTTTTGTATAACTGTAGCCCAGGTATAAAACGGTAGGTCAATAAATGAAAAACGCTTTTCTAATAGTAATTCTTTTCTCTTTTGCAACTGTTTCATTTTCACAAAAAACTGAATCCATAAACAGCATTAAGCAGCTGACTGATTCTATAGAGGCAATCATGAAGCAAGAGAAGATCACAGGCGTGATGTTGGGCATAACAACAAAAGATTCGGTGATTTTTTCCGGTGGTTTTGGCTACTCAGATTTGGATGCAAAACGTAGAGTGAATGAAAAAACATTATTCCGAATGGGGTCTATCACAAAAATGTTTGTATCGCTCGGTATAATGAAACTTGTGAATGAGGGAAAATTGAAACTGGATGACGAACTTAAAAAAATCGCTCCTGAAGTGCCTTTCCAAAATAAATGGGAAAGCACAAACCCCGTTCGGGTAGTTCATTTATTGGAACATACTTCTGCTTTCGATGATATAAAAGTCAACCGGATGTATTCCTTAGATACCAATGAGAATTCGGGAATAGATATGATGCTGGTTCATAAAAATTCAATGATATGCCGTTGGAAACCTGGAGAAAGATTCTCTTATTCTAATCCAAATTATGCTATACTGGGTTATATAATTGAAAAAATATCAGGTAAACCATATAACCAATATCTGACAGAAAACATATTGACCCCACTTGGTATGAGGAACTCCAATTTCAATTTAAGAAGTAAGCATCCTGAAAAAGATGTAAGAGAATATATTGTAAAGAACGGGAAAACCATACAAGTAAGATCAGTGACTTTATTAAGCGGTCCCCCGGGAGCATTATGGTCAAATGCTGATGACATGGTGAGATTCGTGCAACTATTTCTTCGAAATGGGGACTCTTTGTTTTCTGCCAATACCATTACAGAAATTGAGACAGCTCACAGTTCATTAGCTGCCCGGTCCGGACAAAAAAATGGTTACTCTTTAGGGAATGATAACACTTTTTTTGCCTATTCAAAATTCCCCTTTAGAGGCCATGGCGGCTTAACCGGGACTTGCTTTTCTTCACTTAAATATAACCGGGAACTGGCTATTGGTTTCGTACTTGCATCAAACAGCAACAATAAAAATTACCGGATAGAGGAACTGATTGTTTCCTACTTTGAACAAAATATTCCAGCCAAAAATCTCCAAATAAAATCAATAGATAAAAAAACAATAGAACCATTCTTAGGACGATACCAATTTGAAAGCCCAAGAAATGAGATCTCCGCCTTTTCTGATAAGTTTCAGACTGCTCCCAAAATCTATTTAAAAAATGATAGGCTATATCTTAAGCCTTTGATCGGAGATCCTTCAGAATTATTACAAACTGGACCCATGACGTTTGCATGCCGAGGCATGAATATGCCTTTGATCTGTTTTACAAAAAATGATCAGGGCAAAAATATAATGATGATTGGAGGATCTTACTATGAACAAACTTCAAATTTCCGGGCGATACTCAAAAGAGTCGCCCTTATTATGGCACTCATATTTGCCTTGTCGTCTGTCATATTGGGAATTGCTTCACTAATCGGGATAATTATTGGCAAACTAACCTGGCGGGATATAATTCCCAGGATCATTCCTATGATAGGTTTGGGTTTATTGGTTTTGGCAGTGTTGAATTTACTGGAAGTACAAAAATATACTTATAAGCTAGCTGAACTCGATACAATCAATTTGCGTACTATAAGTATTTTCTTAGGGACCGCTGTTTTTGGTATTGCTTCGATCGTAAATTTATTTTTTTCAATCAGGATGTTTAGTAAACAGAAGAAGCACTGGTTTGCATATTATTTATTGTTTACCAGTATTTCGTTATGTTTTATTGCAGCTATTTTGTGGCAGAATGGCTGGATCGGGCTTCGGACCTGGGCCCTGTAAAAAGTTGTAATATTTTTGTAGTCCTAAGACTTCAGTTATCGAACCTAAAATCTGATGATATCCTTGCCTATATATCTTTCATCACTCAATACCCGTATTTATTAAAAAGTAAAATTAAGAGATCGATTCATCAAATCGCCTTATAAAAGGCTTTGCACCTTTATTCAATGCCGGTAAACGGA
>DATEOV010000505.1:0-2387 GCA_035273645.1 Flavobacterium sp.
TTTATGGTATAATGAAACTCACGAACACGCTTCAATAAACTATCTTGAATACTATCAAACAAATCATTATCCCAATCATTCCATTTTTCAAAAGCAAATTCCTTACGGTTAATGTTTGCAGGAATATTACAAGCAATCATAGCTGCTTCTGCCAAAAATGTTCCAGAGCCACACATCGGATCCAAGAAATCAGTTTGCCCATCCCAACCCGAAAGTAACAAAATACCAGCTGCCAAAACTTCATTTATAGGAGCAATGTTTGTTGCCGTTCTGTAACCACGTTGGTGCAATGAATTCCCAGAGGTGTCTAATGCTACCGAAACTTGGTCCTTATCAATATGAATATTTATTCTTAAATCAGGAAAAGCTTTATCAATACTTGGGCGTTGACCTGTTCTTTCACGAAACTGATCCACAATTGCATCTTTACATTTCTGAGACACGAACTCAGAATGGTTAAAATACTCTGAATGCACAGTTGCATCAATTACAAAAGTTTGGTTTGCATTTATGTATTTTGACCAATTCGTTCCGCGTATTCCTTTATATAACGATTGTTCATCTCTCGCTTTAAAAAAATAAATTGGCTTTAAGATCTTCAAAGCTGTACGCAAAGACAAATTCGCTTTGTACATAAAACCTTTATCGCCCTTAAAGCTCACCATTCTCACCCCTTGCTCCACATCCTGTGCGCCCAACATTGTTAGCTCTTTTGCCAATATTTCTTCAAAACCAAAAAAGGTTTTGGCAATCATCTTAAAATTCTCCATAGCCCCCTAACCCCCAAATGGGGGAATTGTTATCATTAATATTCGGCAAAAATACACTAAATTTGCGGGACTTAAATTAATTGAAAAAGAATAAATGTCCGATTCTACAAATAACAAAACACAAATTACCAATTCTAATCCAGAAAATTGGTTTGCCTCTTGGTTCGACAGTCCTTATTATCATATACTTTACAAAGAAAGAAATTATAGAGAAGCGCAATTGTTTATGGACAATCTAACGCATTACCTCAATCTTCCCGAGAAAGCGAAAGTCCTTGACTTAGCTTGCGGTAAAGGTCGTCATGCCATCTATTTAAACCAATTAGGATTTAATGTTATAGGTGCCGATTTATCTGAAAACAGCATATTGGAAGCACAAAAAAACAGCAATGATACCTTGCATTTTCAGGTTCATGATATGCGGGAAGTATTTGAAGATAAATTTGATGCAATTTTCAATCTGTTCACCAGTTTTGGTTATTTCGAAAACGATGAGGACAACCTTACTACTCTAAAAGCTATAAAAGAAAGCTTATCTGAATATGGTTTTGCTGTGATTGATTTTATGAATGTTACCAATGTGCTCAACAATTTGGTTCCAGAAGAAGTAAAACACGTTGATGGAATCGATTTCCAAATCAAACGCTACCTCAAAGACGGACATATTTTCAAAGAAATTGATTTTGAAGACCAAGGTCACAACTATCATTTTACCGAAAAAGTAAAAGCTCTTACATTAAAAGATTTTGAAGAAATGATGGAAGAAGCCGGTATCTTTTTATTGGATATTTTTGGGGATTATAAGCTAAAAAAATTCCACAAAACAGAAAGCGAAAGATTAATTATGATTTTTAAGTAATTGGTTAATCGTGAAATTGTTTAACCGTTTAAGCGATTAAACAATAAGCGATTAAACGGATAAACCTCAAAACAAACGATTAAACAAAAAACATGAATTACCTATTACCATTACTGTCCGTACTTCTTGGTTATTTCATAGCTTTATTTCTAAAGCCAAAAAACAAAACCAACCTTAAACTATTACTGGCGTTTAGTGGTTCGTTCTTGCTTTCTCTTACCGTAATGCACCTACTTCCAGAAGTGTATGAAAGTGAAAATCATAATATTGGACTTTTTATAATGTTGGGTATTTTGTTCCAAATTATATTAGAGTTTTTCTCCAAAGGAGCTGAGCATGGACATGTACATGGCCATTCCAAAATGTACCAAATCCCATGGTTACTATTCATCAGTCTTTGTATTCATGCCTTTTTAGAAGGATTTCCTGTAAGTCACCATAATGATTTAGCAATAGGAATAGCAATTCACCATTTACCTATTGCTATTATTTTGACTTCCTTTTTTGTCAGTTCCAGTCTAAATAGAAATGCCATCTTTTTATTTATGGTCACTTTTGCAATCATGACGCCGCTGGGTACTATTGTTTCAGACTTTTTACCTCAATTGAACGACTATTATACTGAGATCACAGCCGTCGTAATTGGAATTTTATTTCATATTTCTTCGACTATTATTTTTGAAAGTAGTGAAGGGCACAAATTCAATATTGCCAAAGTATCCATGATTGTAATTGGTATTTTACTAGCGTATTTAATA
>DATEOV010000506.1:0-2510 GCA_035273645.1 Flavobacterium sp.
TATTATATTTACAATAGTATTTGACTCATTTGAAATTAGATATTCAATTTTTAATCTTACTTTTATTAAAAACTAATTTATATGAAAATCATCGCCTTTGCCGGAAGTCCAAGCAAAAAATCCATCAATAAAAAATTAGCCACTTATGCAGCCGGCTTGTTTGAAAATATCCAAGTTGAAGTATTGGATCTAAATGATTATGAAATGCCTTTATTCAGTGTTGACAAAGAAGCAATAATTGGTCAGCACCCTTTGGCTAAAGCGTTTTTAGACAAAATAGCAACAGCCGATATTTTGGTGGTTTCACTTGCCGAAAACAACGGAAATTATAGTGCCGCTTTCAAAAACACGGTAGATTGGTGTTCTAGAATAAACGGGCAACTATTTCAGGAAAAACCAATGCTCTTGATGGCCACTTCACCGGGTGCAAGAGGTGGAGCAAGCGTTCTGGAGATAGCCAAAAATAATTTTCCCCGTTTCAACGCCGATATAAAAGCCATATTTTCATTGCCTAGTTTCAATGATAATTTTGATATTGATGCTAATGTGATTTCAAATCCAGAACTAGATAATCAATTGAAAGAAATTGTTAGAAATTTTTAAATTAAACCATAGAAATATTGACTAACTCTTTTTCTTATTATTACTTTTTATCAAATATGTGTATATCCAAGTCAGAGTAAAAGAAGGAACAACATCTGTAAATGGAAATATTTCTTCAACAAAAGTTAAAATACCAGCGACCTTCCCTACTCTGCCTTCGTACATTTTGGTCATCAAAAAACCGGCAAGCGGTGCCCAAACTACATCTCCAAACTCTCCTATTCCCGGAATGGTAAAGGACAATAGACCGATAGCGTCAAACAAAATTCCTAAAACTAATTTTTTACTTTTTAGATTATTATTTGCTACAACTGCATTTTTACTTTCCATCTTTTGAAATTAAATTGATATAAATATACAAATCTAACCGTATTTTTCAGAATTTATACTGTAGAAAAATCCCTTTAATACGAGGATTAATTACCAAATACTTTGTTTCTTTGTAAAAACAGTTTGAAATGATACACGCAAAAAATATACATAAATATTACGATCAACTTGAAGTATTAAAAGGAGTAGATTTACATATTAAAAAAGGCGAAATCGTTTCTATAGTTGGAGCTTCGGGAGCTGGAAAAACAACACTATTGCAAATTTTAGGAACATTAGACAAACCAAGTCCAACAAAAAAAGAATCTGAAAATCAAACTCCAGAAAACGGCACTTCGCTTTTCATAAACAATGAAGACATTTTGAAAATGAATGACAAATCGTTATCCAAATTCAGAAACTTAAATTTGGGATTTATTTTTCAATTTCATCAATTACTACCAGAATTTACAGCATTGGAAAATGTTTGCATTCCTGCCTTTATTGCCAATAGATCAAAAACTGAAACCGAAAAAGAAGCCAAAAAATTATTGGAATATTTGGGTTTATCACACAGAATTGATCACAAACCCAACGAACTATCCGGTGGAGAACAACAACGTGTTGCTGTAGCACGAGCACTAATCAACAGACCCGATGTTATTTTTGCAGATGAACCTTCAGGAAATCTAGACACTCACTCTGCTGAAAATTTACACCAGTTATTTTTTCAACTACGAGATGAATTTGGACAAACTTTTGTGATCGTTACCCATAATGAAGAATTGGCCAATATGGCTGATCGAAAATTGGTCATGATTGATGGTCAGATTAGTTCTTAGAACAGATTAATACTTTGTTTGCAATACTAATCAAAATTGAAAAAATAAGTTTCTCGACTAATTACCCTTATACTAGATGAATTTTTCAGAACTCAAATCTTTCCTAGACGAGAAAGTAATATTATACAACAATCAGGATTTCATCGATAGTGATCCTGTACAAATTCCACATTTATTTACCCAAAAGAAAGATATTGAAATTGCAGGATTTCTGAGTGCAACTATTTCTTGGGGCAATCGAAAGATGATTATCAAGAATGCACATAAGATGATGGATATGATGGGGAATGCTCCTTATGACTTTGTAATGTCACATCAGGAAACCGACTTGGAGCGATTAGAAACTTTTGTGCATCGTACTTTCAACGGGCAAGATTTTATAGGCTTTATCAAAGGATTACAACATATTTACCAAAATCATGGTGGATTGGAAACCATCTTTAGTCAGAACATAGAAGGAGACGATTTGCAAAATAGCATCCATAAATTCAAACAACTTTTTTTTGAAATTCCACACCTTAATAGAACGCAAAAACACATTTCAGATCCATTAAAAGGATCTGCAGCCAAGAGGATAAATATGTATTTGAGGTGGATGTGCAGACAAGACAACAAAGGTGTCGATTTAGGAATTTGGAAAAGCATCTCCCCTTCAATACTTTCTTGTCCTCTAGATGTACATTCTGGAAATGTAGCCCGAAAATTAGGTCTGCTTACCCGAAAACAGAATGATGGAAAAGCTTTAGCCGAATTAGA
>DATEOV010000507.1:0-5360 GCA_035273645.1 Flavobacterium sp.
AAGATTCCTTTATCCAATCTTCTTTGGACAACTTCCCCGTAAAAAGTATATCCAAACCTAACTCTTGAGCTCTTTGTTTGGCATTCAATAAACTTCCGTCTTTTTCGGGTCCCACCATACAAAGCGTCGCTTCAGGGTATTTCTTTTTAATGGAGTCAAATACGGCAACAGCCATTGTGGGGTTGTATATTTTGGCAAAAGAACGCACCCATAACAAATTGGGTCTTGCTTTTTCTCTTTCCAAAAAAGGGTAATTTTTCAATTCAATCGCATTCGGAATATAGATCAGATTTTCAAATCCCGCTGTTTTAAATTGGTTTATTAAAAAAAGAGACGGAGCCACATTCCGGAAAGAATTTTTAAAAATCATGCTGCAAATTTTAGGATAATTTTTCAACCGAAAAGGCAAATTACCTCCGTGCAAAATGGGAATGTATTTTAGCCCAAATAATCGGCACAACTGGGAAGTGGCGAATGCATACCAAAAATTGGAAGTACTATAAGTGTCTATCAATACATAATCCACTTTTCTATGTCGCAATACGCTCCACAACATCGCAATGAACCGCAGTACCTTGTTTTTTTGGGAGGAACTATAGGACAACACAAATCGCTCCTGTTCCAAAAGCGGACCAAGAATTTCAATAGTAGTTGGTGTTACTCCATGTTTGGATAACTTATTCCCTATGTAAAGTAGGTTTTTCAACAGTATAAACTTTTAATAATGAAAGCGCATAAACGAAGGCTGGAGCGGCAAGCCGCATAGCGGCATGATTGATTGTTAGCAGCCAAAATGCCACAAAAGAAAGTGCCAATATATTTTGACGATTGTTTACAAATAAAAACAAGGGGGTGAAAACCAAGAGTAGTAAATCAAATAGTCCAAGAGAACCGTGCTCGGCCAACATTCTAGAAATTTCATTGTGGGAAGCGGCTACAATTCCGGTTTCTTCTGCCCTGACTTCTTTATTTCTTCCCACTCCTACCCCTAAAATAGGATTATCCAAAAACATCTCCAATTCAGAAGCAATAAGATCCTCCCTCCCTGATAATTTACTTTTTTTCTCTCTTCCTAAGGCATCTTCATTGGCATACCGTTTATTAATCAGTCCACCAGTTTGAATGGAGCTGTAGCCCCAAACACCCAATCCTGCCAAACAGGAGAACATAATAACCAATCCTATTTTCGGTCTAGTTTTAAAATTAGCCTGTAAATACAGTACCATAATAAGCAAAAAGATCATTACTATCCCTGTTATTACTCCACCCCTGGAAAAAGTCACAAGCCCTCTAAAAGCAAAAGTCAAAACAAATAGTGCATTTGCAATTTGAAGCAGCCTACTTTTGGAATTCAGCAACAATTGCACAAAAAAAACAAAAATTCCTAAACCCAATATCGTGGATACCTGATTCGGTCCAAATCCCCCTGAGGTTTCAAAATTGGATGCCGTTCCGGTAACTACGTCTTTCACGCTGGGTGTATATAAAAACAGGTAAAACACCACAGTAACCAAAGGCAAAGAAAAAGCGGTAATTACTCCCAATAACCGGTCAAATGTTATTTTTCTTTCGTAACAATAGATAGAAGACAACCCCAAACAAACAGGCCCTAAAATATTAAATACCAAAGCCTTGCGGATATCGGCTTCAAAACTTAGATCTAAAACCCCTAAGATAATTCCCGGGACGAGCAACAACAGAAAAACCCAATACAAAATTGCCTTTTTTGAGATTCCACTAAAATACATCCCTAACGCCATAAAAATAATGACCCCATATTTGGCAAATTCATTCCCGATGTTACCTTTGGTCATTCGTAAAAAAACCTCAGCAGCCACGATATAGGCCGACCATATCAAAACCTCATTGTTGGCATTCTTGTTTTTAATAATGAAGTAGCAAGCAAAAATCAGTACCAATGCGGCATATCCTATCGATAAAGGCCGAAACAAAAAAATGGCAACACTCAGAAGCAAATGAAGCAGTATCATTTTTAAATAAGAAGCATCTGTATTAGGCATACTATTAATTCTTGTTTTTATTTAAAATTGTATTCAAAGAATGCATATAATTTGCAAAAGTAAAGCTTTTCGCTAACTCAGCTATGCTGTTCGATTTATCTTTGAGTAGTTTGGGATCAGTATGTATGGCTTTAGAAAGAACCTCATCGAAAGTAATAAAAGAAGCCGTATCCCATAAAAAACCATTATTACTATTTATGTAATGCGGAATACTGCTAACATTAGAGACTACTGGAATGGTACCGTAGCAAGCGGCTTCAGCAATAACTTTTGGAAATCCTTCAGATGCACTAGGCAACAAGAAAAAGTGTGATTTAGCCAAAATATCATGAACTTTTTGTTTTCCAATAAAACCATGAAATTGTACTTTTTCATAAAAAAAACTAGCTTTTTCTTTATAAAAATCGGTTCTATTACCATCTCCTATAAAATGAACTTCGGCTATTTCTTCAGAAGAAACGTTCTTCAAAGCCTCAATAATTCTGTCCACTCCTTTTGCCGTTTCCAATCGGCCAACAAATGAAAAAATGAACGGCGGATTAAATTCTTTTTGTTTTGAAAGCTGCAATCCCTTTTCAATATCCTCAACGGTCAAACAGGGATTTTCGAATGACAGACAATGAGCGGGTTGATCATCCCAAAATCCGTTAATGGTTACTTTGCATTTGGCATAATTTTTTTTCAGCCACCAACGCTGCATTCGATATGATAAAGGAGGATTTTCCTGTTTCCAATTACCTGCATATTTCACCCAAAAAGTGAATTTTCTTTTAATAAAAAAAGAAAACAAAGGCAACAAAAACAATCCCATGCTAGTAGGTAAACGCAACTGCACTTCAGAGGCTTCTTTAATACTGACAACTACTTGATATATAATTTTTGGTATTTTGAATAGAATTAAAAACTTATCCCATAATCTTTTTCCCCCATAAGGAGGAATCGGCACAAAATGGATGTTTTTTGGTATATAAGACGAAGAACTAGCAGGTACATTCCCTGAGTGCAGACACCCAACATGATACACTTCTTCCCAACTGTCGGCCAAAAAATTAATTTCATTGACAGTAGAACCCCAACCGTGCAAAACTCCATTCTGATCCAGATAATGCTCCGTATGTGATATAACAACTAACTTTTTCCGTTTCATTATTCGATCAGTTTTAAATAGTTTTTAATCACAACCGTCCATTCAAAACCTTTGGCCCAAGCTTCAGCATTAGAAGAATAGTGCTCGTAATCGTTCATAATGGTTTCCAAGGCACTGTTAATAGCCGCAATATCATTGGCTTCTACTAACTTTCCGGAATAATTATCGTGTATAGCATCGGCAATACCACTGTCCGAAGAACCAATCGCGGGCAATCCCAAGGCATTGGCTTCCAAAACGGCAATCCCAAAACCTTCCACATCGCCATTATTCAACCGCTCACTTAGCATGACAAAAACATCACAAGAAGCCAAAAAGTGAAACAATTGATCATCAGACAAAGCTCCATGAAAGCTGACTGAATCAAAAACACCCAACTCTTGGGCTCTCATTTCAAAAGCATTTCTTTCGGTGGGCAATCCCACAATATGATAATGAACTTCCGGAAATTGTTGCTTTATTTTCGGCAGGGCATCAATCAGATTGTGTTGTCCTTTACGATAGGTTACATTTCCAACGGTAACCAATTTTGGATATCCTTTTAATTCTATTTTGCTGCACTCACCAACCATTTTAGGAACTGAAAAACCATTATTGATCACGCTAATATCCCAATTTGAATTTATGGACAAAGCAAGATTTTTGGTAAACTGCGATACTGCGATTATAACATCAAATTGGCTTAAACTCCATTTTGTCATTTCTTTACTAATACTGTTTCCCGCATACAATTCGGAACCGTGTACGACCGCCACAAATTGTTTTTTAGAGAAAAACAACTTCAAAAAAGCCGCTTGCCACAAAGAAAATTTGCCTGAAGCAATAATAGTATCCGGTTTATTAGACATAAGCATTTGAAAACTGATCCAAATTCGTTGCACATAAGTCCACAATGAAAAAGAATAGCGTTGAATTCTGTGAATAGCAAATGACTGTTTATGATCAAACTCCAAATCATCAGTTAAAACAGATGAACGCTGATTGGTACAAACTGTAATATCATAACCGTTTTTGACCAATTTCTGTGCCAAATGATAGGCATGATTACCTATACCTCCGGGCAAAGGTGGAAATTCTGAACTGAATAGGATTGCTTTTTTAATCATAGTAATGATGACGGTAATACAAATTCAATTTTTTGATCTGATTTGGTTAATTCATTAAGGAAATACATGAAATTCTCTCTTGATTCATTTTTATTAGGCAACCCTAACATAAATGGATGAGCACTGATAGTATAGGTTTCATAATTAGTAGACAAAATATGCTGTACAACAGTATTATCAAAACCGGTATAATGATTTTCAAAAACAAGTACCCCTTTGTATCTAAAAACTCTCCCTGTCATATTTCTTTTAATGAATCCTAATTTAGTAAATAAGTTTTTATACGAAACCCGAATCCACTGATAGTCGTTTTTCATCAATAATCTTAATAAATTTTCAGTATTTCCCATGGTAAAAAAAGGAAATATACCTCTATCCCCCATACTAAAAGCACCTCTCTGCCACCATGTCATCGGACGATTATGAGGAGGAACAAAACCTGAAACATTTTGCCTGTTTTCAAGAGCTTTTTCAAGAATCATTTTACTTCTTTTTAAGCTTTTATTTACTTGGTCTTTTTTAAAAATAGGACCCCATTCGTGTCGCCAACTGTGTGATGCAACTTCGTGCCCCTGTTTTGAAATTTCATTAATAAATTCAGGAAAGTTATAGGGATAAACCCCTGTTTCCGCAGAAAAACCAGTAATAGCAAAACAACATTGAATACCTCTGTCTTTCAATTCATTTAATAACCATTTTACGTTATGAATTTCAGCTTCAAGATTTTCAAAATGAAAATTATAGGGATAGGAGGAATTAATTTGGCCAATAGGACCATCAAAATCCCAGATTAAAATAATTTTTTTCATTTTTCAGTTATATATTTTCATCCGAATCTATAAGGGTATAATAAAACTCTTTATCAATCATCTTTTTTCTAATCACTTCATCATTTGTAAAAAAAACTATTTTAGTCCTGGTTCTAAATTTAACAAACCCAAGAAAAAGCAATCTGCTTGACAATGCTTTACTATTACTAAAAAATTTTATTCTTACTATCTTTTCGTTTTTATACTTAGAATAAATGAAATTAATAATGGACAAAAACTCAAAAATACTATTGGAATTAAATTCTGCTAAATAATA
>DATEOV010000508.1:0-2061 GCA_035273645.1 Flavobacterium sp.
TTTATCTTCAGAAGCATAAACACCATTCAGTTTATTATAGGAGCACATCACTGTCCAAGGTTGAGCTTCTTTTACTGCCATTTCAAAAGCAGGGAAGTAGATTTCGTTTAAGGTACGTTCATCAACATTGGAACTGTTAGACATTCTTTCAAATTCTTGATTGTTGGCAGCAAAATGTTTCATCGAAGTCCCTACACCTTGACTTTGCACGCCATTTATAAATGCTGTTGCAATTTTGCCCGCTAAAATTGGATCTTCTGAAAAGTATTCAAAATTACGGCCGCCCAATGGAGATCTTTTCATATTAACGCCAGGACCCAACAATATTTGAACATCATTAGCTTGTGATTCTATAGCCAATGCTTCACCCATTTTTTGTGCCAAAGCGGTATTCCAAGAAGAAGCCAACGCGGATGCAGTAGGAAAACAAGTGGCGGGAACACTATTTGTAAAATCGAAACCCACCGCTTTTCGTAAACCGTGAGGACCGTCTGTCATAAATATAGAAGGAATTCCCAATCTTGGGATTGCTTGTGTTGACCATGCCGTTTCACCAGAACATAAAGAGGCTTTTTCTTCCAGAGTCATTTGCGAAACCAATTTTTTGGCTTTTTCTCTATAATCGGTGTTTTGGGCGAATGCTGTCACAGAAATAAAAATCCCCATAATAAGCAAAAATGTATTTTTCATAATTATAAGTAGTTGGTTTTTAATAAAATGCTATGTGTTAATATGACGCAATGTACATTTAATTTTAATACGAAAAACATTTTTCATAAAAAAAATGGATTTGAGTATTGATTTGTATGAGATCATCAGTCTTTTTTGATAATATTTATTTTTTTTGAAATCCATTTTTGAAATCCATCATCAATTTTGAGATAGTTTTTGTTGTCAAAATAAGTTTCAGTCGTAAAGATTTATTTAGTTTATTTGCTGTATCAAAAATGAACTAAATTGCGTCACAGTAATTTAGAAGAATAACGATACGACAGAGTCATGTTAAAAACACATCTAAAAAGCAGTAAAGAGTATCAGCCCGGATTGTCTATTGATTGTGTAATCTTTGGTTTTGATGACAATCAACTCAAGGTTTTGTTGATTAAAACAAGCTATGATGACAGTTGGTCTTTACCCGGCGGATTTGTTTCTATTGATGAAGATATCGACACAGCAGCTGTCAGTATTTTGCAGTCAAGGACAGGTCTTAAAGGTATTTTCTTGAGACAATTTTCGACTTTTGGTAGGGTCAAGAGAAATCAAGACCATTTTAGTAGTGATTCTTTAGCCTATTTTGGAATTCCCCTCGAGGAGGAAAAATGGTATAAGAGTAGGTTTGTGACTATAGGTTATTATGCGTTAGTTAATTTTTCAAAAGCAATACCACAAGCTGATAATCCTGGCGAAATAGTCGAATGGGTAGATCATAATGAAGTTCCGAAATTGATTTTGGATCACAGGGAAATTTTAGACAAAGCTCTAGAAACGCTAAGAACAGAGCTGAATTTAATGCCTGTAGGTTACAATCTTCTTCCAGAGAAATTCACCATACCCGAACTTCAAAAATTATACGAAACCATATTAGGAAGAACACTCGATCGACGAAATTTTCTTCGAAAAATAACCTCCATTGGTATACTCACCAAACTGGACGAAAAGAAAAGCAACGTAGCTCACAAAGCTCCGAATCTCTACAGTTTTGACAAAGACAAATACGAAGAAGTCTTAAAGAATGGTCTGACTCAGGGTTGGTGAAAAACTCCATTATTTTAATTTTGGCATGACCTCGTTGCACAACATTTTGATTTCATAACATCAATTTTGAGCAACGAGGTCGGGCTGTCCATTGTATTCCCGATTAACAAAAACTACGGCAAAAAAGCCTTGTTTTTCTAAATCGGGAGATGCCATTTCCATCCCTCATGCAATCTCGTTTTCATAACGTCTTTTGGTTGAATATGAGTTTATTAATTGTAATAAAAATAATATTATATTAGCTTAATAGATGTAGCGCTATTTAAACCAAAAAGTCAGCTGAAATTGGGTTATTGGAGTTGTTTT